>JARIHM010000023.1 GCA_029288275.1 Candidatus Saccharimonadota bacterium
CTACTGAAGCGACCGAGCCAATTGACGAACCAACCGAAAACGAGTAAAATCTAGGACTGTACTCGGCGAGTGTGAATCGTCGGACTCCGGCGGATGAGAATCCGCCGGAGCGGACGGTTCGCAGAACGTCAGATTAACGAAAGAAGCTATGCCAACTATTAACCAATTACTGCGAAAGCCCCGCCAGGACCAGAAGGCCAAGTCGCGCACTGTGGCCCTGCTGCGGGTGACCAACTCGCTCAAGAACAAGAGCTACACTAAAGCGTCGCCGTTGAAGCGCGGTGTCTGTGTGAAGGTCTCCACCACTACCCCTCGTAAGCCAAACTCGGCCCTCCGTAAGATTGCCCGTGTGCGTCTGACGAATGGCATGGAGGTCACGGCCTATATTCCGGGCATTGGCCACAACCTGCAGGAGCACTCGGTGGTGCTGGTCCGCGGCGGCCGCCGCAAAGACCTCCCCGGTGTGCGCTATATTGTTGTCCGCGGTGCTCTTGATACCGCCGGCGTGGCCAAGCGCAAGCAAGGTCGCAGCCGTTACGGCGCCAAGAAGGAGAAGGCGGCGTAACGCCTAGCCTTCGCTGTTATTAATCTAAGCATGAGCCGCCCGACGTTTCGTCGGTCGCGGCAGTATCTCAAAAGGAGAGAAGCAAGTGCCTCGTAAAGTTACCAAATCTTTGAAGCGGGTGGTTGAGCCCGATCTTAAATACAATAACGTTCTGGTCACCAAGATGACCAACAAGATCATGAAGGACGGCAAGCGTCGTCTGGCTGAGCGATTGCTCTACGATGCTCTAGCTTCGGTCGAAGAGAAGTCTAAGCAGCCCGCTCTCGAGGTCTTTGAGGCTGCCCTCAAGAACGTCGCTCCAGCCCTGCAGGTCAAGGCCAAGCGCGTCGGTGGTGCTACCTACCAGGTGCCTATGGAAGTGCGCGGTGACCGTAAGGTTCACCTGGCGATGACCTGGATCCTAGCCGCAGCCCGCACGAAGAGCGGCAAGAGCTTTGACCAGCGCCTGGCCGATGAACTACTCAACGCCTACAACAACACCGGCGATGCTATCAAAAAGCGGGAAGACACCCACCGCATGGCCGAAGCCAACAAGGCCTTCGCCCACTTCGCCCGGTATTAGCCTAGAATCCAAAGTACTAAAAAACCGCCCATTCCGGCGGTTTTTTAGTGGTGAGCAGAAGTGTTGGAGTTTTGATCTTGGCTAAAGAACCGTCCATCTAAGAAACAAGCCCGGCTAGGTTACCCCAGCCGGGCAGGAAAGAGTACACTACGTACGAATACTACTTCTTATTCTGAGCTTGAAGTACGCTTGATATATGACCTCGGAATTCTTGCTTTGCGACTTCCACCCGGTCTTGCTTGGTAGCGAATTTACCGCACTTGCAGCTGTAAGTGCATAGAGCGCTCCATGTACCTGCGGTAGCGTCCCAGGGTTGCGTCTCTCTCAACCTATGGCCCCTGATATCGAGGTTGGTGGTGATCCAGCTCTTTCTGGGTGCTTTTGCCATGAGGCTTCATGCTCCAATTCGTTGAGGGGGCATTGACGCAAATATTACCATAAGATACCAGAATGTCCATAACCAAGAGTCGGACCGATACTCGCTGGGGGGGGCTATCGCGTCTCCTTCTTAAAGACGTATCCTGCATAGAGCTGTACAAACTGCGGGAAGATTGCCAGCAGTAGCACATAGCTCAAGAATGGCCCGCTTAGCTCGCCTAGGGTAAAAATGAGGCCAGTAAATAAGCCCGCGGCGCCTATGGCCGATACGGCATATATAAAGAACCAGAGCATGGCTTTACGCTGGCCTTGGGTAACGCGTTTCATGATTTGATAGGCCGTGCCGGCCATAAACACGCAGAACATCACGCAGACCGTACTTGTAGCAACCGCAAAATGGAAATAACCTTCATAAGCTACTTTAGCCGGATGCGGTGCCAGTATGGTGAGCGCCGCCGTCGCCGCTGCCAACCCCAGTATTAACCGCCAGGAGGTTATCGGGTGTTTTATGCCAAGGAGGAGAGCATAGCGCCGCAGGCCGGCGTACATTAAGGTACCAGAGATTAAAATCAAGAAGACCAGTCCGCCATACTTAAATAACGGATAGCGGGTGAGATTAAAGAGCTGAATCGGCGAGTACTGCAAAATGGCGATGCCAAAGAAAATGACCCCAGCACAAAGGGTCATAAAGGCTCGTCGAAACGCATCCTTAAAGTTGTGGAGTGCCGAAAGGTAGAACCAGCCGATCGAGATATTAAAGGTGTTGTAGTACAGCGGGATCGTTAAAGCTAGCTGCACATTGCGCGAGAAGGGTAAGAGGAAGGCGAACAGGGCGCTGCCCACCGACAGTGCAAATACGAGTACCAAGCTCCAGGGCGAAGCGCTAAACGCGGTCTTGCCGCCGCTGTCTTCCTGAGCCTGTAAGCGGGCCGCAAGTGATTCGCGCGTAAACGACCGCAATGGATCTTGGGTAATCAGATAAGATTTAAGTTTCTCGACAAGCTTCTGGAGTGTCCGGCGGTCGTTGTCTTGCAGCGGCTGACCGCGATCGTAGTTGGCGGTAACGTTGCGTAGCTGGTCAAGCATGGGATCGATCACTTGCACTTCGGAAGCCAGCGAAGCTAGATATACAATACGGTTAATAAGCTTATGATCTTCTCCCACGAATCGCCCCTCGTTTTGATATTTCTTATGCTAACAGAGATTGTAACAGCAGAACACTGCTTGGGTAACAACAAACCGCTCCCAATCAGATGCCCGATTGGGAGCTACGTTTGACCAAGAGTACTGCTGGGCGGTTTAGCTAAGCAGCTTTGCCGTCGAGTGTCTCGGGCAGATTAGAAATGAGACGAAGAAGTTCTGCGCCGAGCCGGTCAATCGTTTGATTGCCGGCCAGGAATAGCCAACACGGATGGTTCTCCCAGGCGGCTCGAGCACGGTACTCGAGCGCTTGTGCCTCAGGCAAGGATTCATAGCGGCTAGCATTACCGATTTGTCCAAAGCGCTCTGGTTGCGCAGTGGCTAGAGACTCCAAGTGAAATACTGCCTGGTAACGTCTTAGCCAGCTAGAACGGTCACCAACCGCCTCGGCCACGGCCGTCTCGCCCATAGGATAGGCCGTGTTGTCACCCAGCGCACGATCGCAGATGATGAGTCGGCGGCCAGTGAAGCGCGCTTCCGCGTGGGCGGTCGCCTCTAGGACTAGTTGTCGTTGAGTGATAGCACGTTGGAGCTCAAGCCAGTCCGCCTTGCTCCAATCCGGTTGGGGCAGGGGTTGGCCGGCAGTAAAGAGCTCGGTGGCCGCCTCGCCCACAAACACTGCCTCGTGGTTTAACGCCTGCTTGAGCCGTTCGATTACGCTGGTCTTGCCCGCGCAAGGACCACCAGTAATGACTATAGTGGTGATCACAGCAACCTCCGTGAAGTGCTGGGCTTGGTGAACTGTAAAGGTACCAGCCTTATGGTAAGGCTATGGAGGCAGCCCCGACTAGTCGAAAAAAGTTGACCAGCCATATACTGAATGCTTTAATAGCGCCACTATGCATGCCCTGCAGCAACATATCCTATCGCAGCTTATCCATCATTCTGATCGGCGCTATGCCGATCTTAAGCCTGCTGACGTTGAGGGTAATCTGTTCATGTATCATATGCGACACTTGATAAACGCTGGCTACGTCACCAAGCGGGATGATGGCCGCTATGAGCTTTCTACAGAAGGCAAACGCTATGTTGACGGCCTAAGTCTGAGTACTTTGGTGCCGCGTAGCCAAGCCAAGATCGTCACGCTGCTGGTATGCCGGAACAGCGCTAGCCAGTGGCTCTTCCTGCGTCGCAAGCGCCAGCCGCTTCTGGGTATGGTGGGGTTCCCCTATGGGAAGGTGCACTTTGGCGAGACTATAGCGCAGGCGGCTCAGCGCGAACTGGCCGATAAGACAGGGCTCACAGGCAATCTTGCTCATCGCGGCGACGGCTACATTACCATCCGCCAGCACGACGAAGTGGTGAGCCAGATTATGTTCCACTTATTCTATGCTGACCACCTCGTTGGGGAGCTTACTCCAGAGACCGATAAGGGCCAGGTGTTTTGGGCGCCAATCGAAGCCATGGACGACACCTATATGCCAAGCGTAGCCGACATCCTGGCTATCCTGGAGCGGGGGGACGATCGATTTTTCGTTGAGCTCAGTTACCAGCTGTAGTTATGGGGTAGAATGAGCGTCCTGTATAATAGGCCCCGATGCTTATTAACCTCACCAACATTCGCAAAGCCATCGGTACCAAGGTGCTCTATGACGGTCTTGACCTTACTATACAGCCGGGTGAAAAACTCGGGCTGATTGGTCGTAACGGCATTGGTAAAACCACGCTCCTCGGCATCATGGCTGGTACCGATCATGACTTTACCGGCACTATCGATCGCCGGCGTGGGCTTATTATTGCCTCCACGGCCCAGGAGCATCATGGCGTCATGGACCAGCCGGTGCTGGAGTACGTGCTTGAGAATCTGCCGGAATACGCGCATCTGCACCATATTATCGAAACACATCCAGCCACCATGGGCGACGACATGACGCTCATTGGCGAGTACACCGATGCCCTAACGCGCTTTGGCGAACTGGGCTATTACGACATTCAGGAGCGGGCTCGCCAAGAACTGGTCGATTTTCAGCTACCGCCAGAGCGGATTGATGGGCCAATGCGTAACTTATCGGGTGGCCAGAAACGCTTTGTTGAGCTTGTGAAAGTAACATTAAGTGATGCGCATCTGGCGCTTATCGACGAGCCCACAAACCACATGGACTATATCGCCAAGGAGGCTTTCATTGAATGGCTGGAAGCAGCTCAGCAGGCGGTTGTGGTCATCACTCATGACCGGGACGTGCTGGCAGCGGTTGATCGCATCGTTGAGATCAAGGACCATGAGGCCCTGAGCTTTAACGGGGATTATGAAGCTTATTTAAAGCAAAATGGCCGTACGACCATGAATGCTATGGAACAGTATGAATTTGACCAGCGCACACTCGCCAATATGCATAAGCAGGTAATTGAGGCTCGGCGCAAAAAGAACATGGCCGCTGGCCCCAGCGCAACGCGGTTTCGCATTATGGAAGATCGACTACAGCGGCAGTATGATGAGCTCAAGAGCCGCATCCAAAAACCATCATTTTGGATTGATGCCGAGCAGCTCGATACCATGCAAAGCAAGGCAGTAGAGAAATATGATCGCTATAAAGCCAAAAATATTCGTATTCATACCACTGGACCGGCCGAGGGACAGCGCATACTCCTATCGGTAGAGGATCTATCGCTCGGCTACGATAAGCCGTTGTTTGAGCATGTTTCACTGGCGCTGCGCCAGGGCGAGCGGATTGAGCTTAAGGGGCGTAACGGTGTCGGTAAATCAACCTTAATTCGGGCTATCTTGGCAACGGCTCGCCAGGCCAAGCTCGGTGCTCAAGCGTACGCCGGTACCATTGAGCTGGATCCACGCGTTACTATCGGGGTGTACGAACAGGAAATTGATGCCAAGTATCTGGACCAGCCGCTAGGTGAAGCTATTATGACGGTTTACCGTGAGCATGACGTAGCGGTGAATGACCAAAAGGTACGTCAGGTGCTCTCGGATTATTTATTTGATCCTCAGCTGGACGGCGCGCTACCGATTCATCGTCTGAGCGGAGGCCAAAAAGCTCGCTTCCAGTTAATTGCCATGCTGTGCCATGCGCCCAACCTGCTTATTCTCGATGAGCCGACCAACCATTTGGACTTGCCATCGATTGAGGAGCTGGAGAAGGCACTTGATCGTTATACTGGCGCCATTTTATATATCTCGCACGACTCATACTTTACGCGCAATGTTGGTGGTGAGGTCGTGGAGATTGCGCCGGCTACATAATGTCTTTACTTTGATGTCGCAATATTGATATGGTTTAGCGTGCTTACGCTCGTTCTATCCTGGAGGATCGATAGTGAATAGCGCGGCGGCTGCAGGGCACAAGGCCAAGGATGATGGCACTGATTTCGTTGTAGGACCTTTGCTTGTTCGGCTCCGCCGGGAGGCTGGCCGTACGCAAGCTGCCCAGGCGGAGGTGTTGACAAGACTAGCGGGGACCCTTATTACACGCTATGAAATCACACGTTGGGAGCACGAGAGGCGGCTGCCGGGCGCCTATTGGCGTCCGTATCTTGCCAAGAGCTTTGGAGTGCCTCTGGCTGAAATTGAGGCCGCCGTCACGACAAGCCGCAAGCAGCGCCGGCGCCGGCGACAGGTAGCCAAGGGTCGCTCAAGCTCATAACGTTGCAACGCCCGATTCGCCTTGGCGGATCGGGCTTTTCTGTGCATGCAGATGCAGGTGAAACTGTGTACAATACTGATCATGAAGGGTCATCTGTATTTTATTGGAATCACGGGACATGCAATCCGCGGACTGGCGCTGGCCGCGCGCGACAATGGTTACAAGGTGAGCGGTTTGGACGAGACCGGCGCGCCGCCCGGCAGTGACTGGCTCGATGAGCGGCGTATTTCCTGGTCGCGCACGTTTACGCCCACTCAGCTTGACGGCGTGACTCAGGTGATAGTGACCGGCGCCCATGTGGCGGATGATTATCCGGCCGTGGTTGAGGCACGCCGTCGGCAGATCCCCATTATCTCCTGGGCGCAGTGGGTGGGCGAGTTCGCTGCGCATAAACGGGTGCTCGCGGTGGCCGGTACTCATGGCAAGACTACCACCACGTCCCTGATTGCCTGGCTCCTAGAGTCGGCTGGCCGCCGGCCCGATTTCTTGATCGGTATCCAGCCATTTAACTTTGACTCGAGCGTACGACTCAGTACTGATGCCGGTATCCTGGTGGTGGAAGGCGATGAATACCGGGCCTCTAGCCTAGAGGATGCAGCCAAGCTCGAATATTACCATCCTGATGTGATGGTGCTGACCTCACTAGAGCATGATCATCCCGATATGTATCCAGATCTAGCGGCGGTTAAAGATCGATTTGCGCGGGTGATCGCAGACCTACCAAAAGCTGGCCGGCTGGTGGCTTGGGCCGAGAGCGGGACGGTTATGGAGGTAGCTACACCAGCTCCCTGTGCGGTAACTACATATGGTACCGAAATGGGCGATTTGGTGGCTCGGGACATTGCCTACCTGCCGGCTGGCATCGAGTTTGATGTACATTACGATGGCAAGCTGCTGGGGCGGCTGGCGTTGCCAATCTTTGGCCGTCATAATGTGCTCAATGCTTTGGCCGCGACCGCCGTGGCGCTGGGTGAGGGGTTGAACTTTGATCACATTATGACCGGTGCCGCCCAATTTGGCGGCGCTTACCGCCGGGCCAATGTATTGACGCCGCCGGGCGCTGCCATCACGGTCATCGACGACTATGCCCACCATCCGACTGAGGCTAAGGCTATGATTGAGGCCCTTAAATTGCACTTTGCTGATCGACGCCTAGTGGTAGTGTTCCGGCCGCATACCTATTCGCGTACCAAGGCCTTGCTCTCAGAGTACCAGGGGGCCTTTGCTGAGGCTGATGTGGTTTACATCACCGATATTGAAGCCGCTCGTGAGGCTGCCAAAGAGCAAACCATCAGCGGCGCGGACGTGGCGCAAAAGATTGGTCCGCGGGCTCATTTTGAGCCAGATCGTCACCGTTTGGCCGACCAGGTAACGGCCGATGCCCGCCCCGGCGACGTGGTGTTGTGTATGACGGTGTCAGGCTATCAAGATATTGCTGGTGAGCTGGCTCGCCGGCTTAATACGGCAGGGAGGTAGCGTGAAGATTGGTATCGCTGGAGATAATCTCATTATCCGGCTTGATCCGGGCGATGATATTCTGGCCTCGCTGGAGGCGGCTTGCCAGGAGCATCGCATCACCAATGCCGAGATTACCGGTTTGGGCTCCGCTGAATCACCCACGCTAGCCCACTACCGGCGCGATACCAAAAAATTCACCGAGCGCCGGTTCGACGGCATCTTTGAGATTGTCTCGCTCGTGGGTAATGTGGCGCTCATTGATGGTCAATCTAAAGCCCACTGTCACGTCACCGTCGCTGACGCCCAGATGACAGTGTATGGCGGCCATCTGGTGAAAGGCGTTTGTTCGGCCACCGTGGAACTCATTGTAAGACCACTGCCGAGTGCCTATACCAAGCAGTTGGACGAAGAGGTTGGCCTTAAGGTTTGGCAGCTCGGAGACAAGCCAGCCTGAATTACCTTGCCAAACACGCTCAAAACCAGTAGGATATGACTAAGCAGTGCGCACAGCGCCTTTTTCATGTGCGCCTCTTTATTTTAAGAAGGATTATAGAACCCTATGGCCCGCGAATATTCGCTCGAAAACACTCGTAACATCGGCATTATTGCCCACATCGACGCTGGTAAGACGACCACGACCGAAGGCATTCTGTACCGTACCGGCAAGACTCACAAAATTGGTGAAGTTCACCAGGGCGAAGCGACCATGGACTGGATGGAGCAGGAGCAGGAGCGCGGTATTACCATCACCTCGGCGGCCACAACCTGCTTCTGGAAGGGTAAGCGCATCAACATCATTGACACGCCTGGCCACATTGACTTTACCGTCGAGGTGGAGCGCTCCTTGCGCGTACTCGATGGCGCCGTTACCGTCTTTGACGGCAAGATGGGCGTGGAGCCGCAGTCGGAGACGGTGTGGCGCCAGGCTGACAAGTACGGCGTGCCGCGGATTTGCTTTATCAACAAAATCAACCAGACTGGTGGTGATTTCTACAAGAGTCTCGAGACCATCCACGAGCGGCTGAGCAAGCGAGCTTACCCGATTCATCTGCCAATTGGCTTCGAGCAGACCATCAATGGTGTGATCGACCTTATCGAGATGAAGGCCTACACCTACAAGGATTACAAGGACCACGAGCTCATTGAGGGCGAGATCCCGGCCGACATGCAAGAGAAGGCCGAGCGCTATCGTAACCACCTGATCGAGGCTGCGGTAGAGGCCGATGACGCGCTGATGGAGAAGTACCTGGAGGGCCATGAGCTGACGGTCGATGAAATCAAGGCTTGCGTGCGTAAGAGCGTGCTAAGTGGTCAGTTCTTTGCGGTCACTGGTGGTGATGGCCGCGGTGTGATCGTGGAGAAGCTGCTCGATGCCATGGTTGATTTCCTACCCAACCCGCTCGACGTAGGCAGTGTTTGGGGTACCGATCCCAAGACTGGCAACGAGGTTGAGCGCAAGGCGGCCGACAACGAGCCCTTCTCGGGCCTGGCCTTTAAGGTTGCGACCGACCCATTCATTGGTAAGCTCGTGTTCTTCCGGGTTTACTCGGGTGTAATTAAGAGTGGTTCGTATGTGCTGAACGCCTCCACGGGCGAGAAAGAGCGCATCGGACGCCTGGTCCTGATGCACGCCAACTCGCGCGAAGAGGTTCAGGAGGTGTCAGCCGGTGAGATTGCCGCGGCCGTGGGCCTGAAAGGTACCACTACCGGTAATACCCTGACAGACCTGGATCACCCCGTTATTTTGGAGAGTATCGTCTTCCCGGAGCCGGTTATCTCGATTGCGGTCGAACCGAAGACCAAGTCAGACCAGGAGAAGATGGGTAACGCTCTGCAGCGCCTAGCCGAAGAAGACCCAACCTTCCGCGTCCACACCGACGAGCAGACCGCGCAGACCATCCTTGAGGGCATGGGCGAGCTCCATCTTGATATTCTGGTGGACCGCATGAAGCGCGAGTTTAAGGTAGAGGCCAATGTGGGCCGTCCGCAGGTAGCTTACCGTGAGACCATCAAGAAGACAGCCGAGGCACAGGGCAAGTTTGTGCGCCAGAGTGGTGGTCGCGGTCAGTACGGTGACGTATGGGTGGAACTGTCACCTCTGGAGCCGGGTGGCGGCTACGAGTTCGAGAACGCCATCGTTGGTGGTGTGGTACCGCGCGAATACATTAAGCCGAGTGAAGAGGGCATTAAGGAAGCCATGCAGAACGGTATCTTGGCCGGCTTCCCAGTAGTGGACGTGAAGGCTAAGCTCTACGACGGCTCCTACCATGATGTGGACTCCAGCGAAATGGCCTTCAAGATTGCTGGCTCCATGGCCTTCCAGGCAGCCGCCAAGAAGGCCGATCCAATCATCCTGGAGCCGGTTATGAAGGTTGAGGTAACCGTTCCCGAGGAGTACATGGGTGACGTCATTGGTGACCTCAACTCTAAGCGTGGTCGCGTGGAGAGCATGGAGGACCGCTCGGGTGCCAAGGTAATCGACGCGCTCGTGCCGCTGGCCGAAATGTTCGGTTACACTACGCAGTTGCGCTCCATGACGCAGGGTCGTGGTGCCAACTCCATGGAATTTGACCACTATGAGGAGGTACCGCGTAACGTAGCCGAGGAGATTATCTCTAAGCGCGCCGCCAAAGCCTAACCTTCTACTCTATCTATTGAATAGCAAAAAAGACCCTACAGGGGTCTTTTTTGTTTGTGTTGGACGTCAATTGACAATCTTGACACCCTTCGTTATTATTATGAGCGCCTCTCCGATGTCGTTCTGCGGAGTTGCTGTGGTCAGATGAGTAGAGGATTGCATGCTTAGGGTCTCCTACCGCCCTGTGATCCTCGGTTCATCACCCTATAAGTGCACCTGCGCTTTTGACTTTTTGAATGGTTCGAGGCCAAGCTGACCCTTGGATAAAACCGCCTGCGCGGTTCAGTTGCGGTTTTTCTCGAACCGTGGCGGTCGATTTGAGGGCGTCGGCCGCCACCTTAAACGCCTGCGCTCGTGGCGCAGGAGAACCGAATTCGGCGGTGACAAGTTGCTGCTGATTCGGGGCCGGTCCGCCGGCCAGGCCAGGAGTCTTTTCCCCGGAGCTCCTGGCCTCCCGAACGTTTCCTTTACAAGATGTCCCAACCAGTTAGGAAGGATGGGGAAGATCTTTCCTCATTGTGTTGGGATCGCGGGACGGCTGGTCGCCGTTCCGTTCGTATCGTCTTATTGATCGCGCCCCTCACCCGTTCCAGGGGCTCGCTGAACGTGAGGCGATACAAGAGCGGATGAAGCTGAGCCGTTGGAGGTGCATCCTCGGCTTCATCCGCTCCCATTACCACTTGCCCGGCATCAGTATGGTGCCGGGTTTTCATGTTTAGGCTCTTTACAAGATAGGCTCAACCTGCCTATAATATGAGGGTCCAATTGGGCGGTATTTTTATGTACCAGTGCCCACGGAATAGTAAGAATAATAAAACACATTCCATGGCAGATCGCTGATGCGGCCGCCGTCTTTTCGGTCCACCGCGTGGCAGAGCTGCCACATTAACCATCTGAAATGGAATGTTTAAGGAGTATCAATGGCTGAATTTGTACGCAACAAGCCACACCTCAACGTCGGTACTATGGGTCACGTCGACCACGGCAAGACCACGCTGACTGCTGCCATCACCACCGTGCTGGCTAAGCACCTGCCGTCGGACGTCAACAAGGCCGTCGACTACGCTCAGATCGACAACGCTCCCGAGGAGAAGCAGCGCGGTATTACCATCGCTACTTCGCACCAGGAGTACGAGTCGGAGAAGCGTCACTACGCTCACGTCGGCATGCCTGGTCACGCCGACTACGTTAAGAACATGATCACCGGTGCCGCTCAGGTCGATGGTGCCATCTTGGTGGTATCTGCCGCCGACGGTCCGATGCCTCAGACCCGTGAGCACATCCTACTGGCCAAGCAGGTAGGCGTGCCGTCGATCTTGGTCTTTATGAACAAGATGGACATGGCTGACCCGGAGCTGGCTGAGCTAGTTGAGATGGAAATCCGCGAGCTGCTGGCCAAGAACGGTTTCGACGAGAACTGCCCGATCGTCAAGGGCTCGGCCCTGAAGGCTGTCGAAGGTGACGCTGACGCCGAGAAAGCCGTGCTCGAGCTAGTCAAGGCAATGGATGACTACTTCCCCGAGCCCAAGCGCGAGGTGGAGAAGCCGTTCCTAATGCCGATCGAAGACGTCTTCTCGATCAAGGGTCGTGGTACGGTTGCCACCGGTCGTATTGAGCAGGGTACCGTTAAGATTAACGATCCCGTTGAGATTGTTGGTATCCGCCCCACCAAGAACACCGTCTGCACCGGCGTTGAGATGTTCAAGAAGATCGTCAACGACGCCCAGGCCGGCGACAACGTGGGTGTACTGCTGCGCGGTATTGAGCGCACTGACATCGAGCGTGGTCAGGTTCTGGCCAAGCCAGGTTCGGTAACCCCTCACACTGAGTTTGAGGCTGAGGTGTACGTGCTGAGCAAGGATGAGGGCGGTCGTCACACCCCGTTCTTCAAGGGCTACAAGCCGCAGTTCTACATCCGCACCACTGACGTAACCGGCGCTGTAACGCTGCCGGACGGTGTAGAGATGGTTATGCCGGGCGACACTATCCAGATGAAGGTCGAGCTGATTGCTCCGATCGCCATGGAAGACGGTCTGCGCTTCGCAATTCGCGAGGGTGGTCGCACCGTGGGTGCTGGTGTTGTAACCAAGATCATCAAGTAACAATCGTTACCGATCACAAAAGAGGACCTTCGGGTCCTTTTTTGTTTGGCTTTATTATGGTATAGTTATCCCGCCTCGCTCATCCCAACCAAGGAGTTCCTAGGCGATGACAAGTTTGATGGTGGCACCGTCTACCTATGGCTACCACAATGCCCACAGTGTTGGCATTGTACTCAAGGAAGCCGTTCGCCGAGCAGCCGCCGAGATTAGGCGGGTCCAGCGCACCTTCGAGGCAGAAGAGAAGGTTACGCCTGGTTGTGATTACGATATTGTGACTTCGGCCGATCGAGCTGCTCAGGCGCTTTACCTGCGGGTTCTCCGCGAGTGCTTCCCGAGCTTCGGCATCATCGGCGAAGAGGACGGTCTGAACGAACCGTGCACGCTCGAAGGCCTGGAGTACTATTTTGTTCTCGACCCGCTCGATGGCACTAAGGCCTTTGCTCGGCGCCAAGCGGGTGACTTCGCTACACAGATCGCACTGGTGCAGGTTCGGGAAGATGGCTCCATCGAGGTCCTGGCCGCCTTTGTCTGCGATATCATCAGCGGCGAGGTGTTTGGCTATCGGCCGGAGTCTACCAAGGTGCATCGCATCTATGACCTGGCCGAGTCAGACAAGCTGTCGGAGCTGGACCGGAGCCGGCCGTTGGCTGATAGCTACGCAATCTTGCGTCAGCATCCGGAGGCCTACGGATCGTCGCTGGTCTGTCGGTTATTGCGACCCCAGAGCCGAGGCGGCCTCTTTCGGAACATCATGATCCCCAACGGTAGCGCCTCGCTCACAGCCGCTCGAGCCTGGAAGGGTGAGGCGGCCGTGCATGTGAGCGGCGGGTTCCGCGACTGCCCGTGGGATGTTTTGCCGGTGGTCGGCATCTATCGCAAGCTGGGGTTTGTGTCGCTCGTGCCCGACCCAGCTGAGAATCGCTTTATGCCGTACGACTACCAGTTATCGCTCGAACCGTGCCAGCGCGCCGAAACGGTGCTCTGGGTACACCAGCAGCATGTGACTGAGCTGAACGCCTGGGCTGCGGCGGTCTGAACCTGGGCCTCCGCGCATCGCGCGGAGGCTCCTTTCTATCAGCTGGGCAGTTTGACTACCATAATTATCCTTACATCGGTAGGCAGAGTTAGCGCCAGCCCCCTACAAAAAATAATGGCCTTTACAAAAGATAGAAAACCGCTTACAATATCGTTCAAGTAACATTAAATTTATACCGAGAACTCGTCCGGTTCGAATCCGAGAAGAGGTTACGGTATTGTACCAGGAGTAATTCTAGTGGCAGCAACCCCCACCGAGACTAAGCAACGCATTCGTATCCGCCTAAAGGCCTACGATTCGAAGGTGATTGACCAGAGCGCTAAACAGATTATTGAGACCGCTATTCGTACTGGGGCTAGCGTAGCCGGTCCCATCCCGCTTCCCACTGAGCGCAATGTCACCACTGTTCTACGCTCAACTCACGTCTACAAGGATGCGCGAGAGCAGTTCGAGATGCGGACACATAAGCGTCTCATTGACATTACCGAGCCTACCCCCAAAACTATCGACGCTCTCATGAATCTGAACCTTCCGGCTGGTGTCGACATTGAAATCAAGATGTAGCCTAGCTTCAGGTACCAAAAAAGACCTTGCTTAATAGCGAGGCTTTTTTGGTTTTAGGGCGCTAGTAGCTGGTGGCCATGACATGCTCGTACGCTTCGGTGAAGTCCCACCAGGACTCACGCGCAAAGGCATCACGAAAGGTCTGCCAGGGCTCGTTCTGGTCAATCTGCAAACCCAGACGGTCGGCAATTTCGGCTAGATACTGGGGCTCGATGAGCTCAACCTTGCGCTCAAAATCGGCCCATTGCTCCTGAGTACAGCTGTCTTGGATGATATCGCGATTATTAATCATGCTTATGTTATCGCAGATTATGGCAGCGGCGTCAAAAAAACTGCCCCGGTCCGACGAGTGGACCGGGGCGTGTGGGGCAGCTAGCCTACCATGGCCCAATGGAGCATGTAGGCGACACCCGCGGCTACCACCAGCGCCAGCAATATCTGCAGCCAATTGAGCCTACGAGCTCCGCTGATGGTGTAGACCGTACGTCGACGCATCACCTCTTGGTACTCGGTCACCATGTCGGCTTCGCTCATGCGGTGGTCGCCCCAGCGGGCAATCACAAAATGTTGGCCTTCGGCCGTACCGACAGGGGACCCCAAGAGGACCACGCCGATAGCTGCGTAATCACCTGGCCCAGCCACCCAGATCTCAACGGCGTCAAAGGCATCCAGCTTGAGGGCGATACGCAATTCACGCACAATAGCGGGATTGTCGAATACCCCCGGGTATTTGTCCTCCAGGCTCGCCCAGCGGTTCTCATACGTCCGCGCGACCGTGCCGTCGATCTCATCGGGTACGTCAATGATGACGCCGTTCGAAGAGAAAGCCTCCTGGAAGTGGCCGAAGTGCCACACCTCAGATTCATCGGGATCCAGCGCCCGGTAGTAGCGCAGGGCAACCGCGTTCTGCAGCTCGGCGGGATCCCGCTCCTCGAGCCGGAGATCCTGACGAGCCTCAAGGTTGAACTGCTCGAGCAGATCAGGGTCCGTTGGCGCATCCGGGATGTTGATGGTGAACGTAGGCAGTGGCAGGTTCATCCGCCGGAAGAACTCCGGCTGGTTGAGCGGCTGGGGAGCTGTGGTCGTCATGGGTGCAATCACTCCTTCGGCGGGGTTGTCGGGGTGTTGATCGAGTATAATTTAATCACCAAACTGCCGATAAGTCAACTAGGGGTTGGTGCTACAATGAATCCATAACCTGAGGTATCCATATGGAAGAAATGCTGATTGTGACCACCAATGACGTGCCAGGGTATGAAATTGTGGAAGTCTATGGCGAGACGTTTGGGCTGATTGTGCGTTCACGCAATGTGTTTAGTAACATTGGCGCCAGCTTCCGCACTATCTTTGGAGGTGAAGTTAAGGGCTACACCAATTTATTGTCTGAAAGCCGCGAGCACGCCGTGGACCGGTTAAAACAGGCCGCTCAAGCCAAGGGCGCCAATGCCGTGGTAGCGATGCGGTTTGATTGCAATGAGATTGCCGATATTATGAGCGAAGTAGCCGCTTACGGTACGGCGGTCAAGATCGCCAAGCGGTCCTAAAACGTAAAAAAGCCCCCGCCTTTCGATGAGCAAGGCTCTGTCGGAAGGCGGGGTATAACTGGTTAGTAAAGAGGAGTGAGGCAGCTATCTCGGCTGTTTTGCCCAGTTAACCTTGCAGCCTCTGGTTTTACATTCGCAGCGGCCGGGATGGTTCGGCCCATGCTTGCAAACATGGTTAAAGCACGTGGGGCCCTCCCTGTAGGCCGTTGACAGGGCTCCATCGCACTGTGGTCTGTCGCACATAACCTTTCCCGGGTTTAGCGGTTACAAGGAATTGTCACGCCTTGGTCGGGGGAGCAGATGGCTTCTTGGTCCAGGTCGATCCGCACCGGCAGAGGCAGAGGCCGGGATGGGCACGCCCGCTAGCTGCCCGGTTTTCGCCCTTCTGAACCCTGTTAAGCTTCTTCTTGCAGCGGCACTTATGATTCGGAAGATGGCTGCTATTAAGCTTTCCGTCGCACTGATCGCTCGTCTCGCACACGCTCGTGCTGTCCTTTCGCCTTTGAGAATGCGAACCAAGACAGTATGACTAGAAAGCCAACCCAAGTCAAATCTACTGATAAAGCATACAGAACCCGAACAGTATGGTAAGATGAAAGCATGAATCTATTTGGTGAAGCTGATCGACCGCTAGCCGACCGCGTGCGACCGCGGACGCTCCAGGAATTTGTGGGGCAGGTTCAGATTGTAGGGGAAGGCCAGTTTTTGCGGTCGCTCATTGAAGGGGGCCGGCCAACGTCGCTCATTCTATGGGGGCCGCCAGGTACTGGTAAAACCACGTTGGCGCGTATTATCGCGGCCAGCGGAGCATATGCTTTTGAAGAGATTTCGGCGGTTACAAGCGGTTTGCCGGATGTGAAAAAGGTGATTGAACGAGCCAAAGAGCGACGCCGGGCAGGGCAGAATACGCTGCTATTCGTGGATGAGATCCATCGTTTCAATAAGGCTCAGCAGGACGCTTTCTTGCCGCATGTTGAGGATGGCACCATTGTATTGATTGGAGCTACTACTGAAAACCCGTCGTTTGAGGTGATTGGGCCGCTTCTGTCGCGCAGTCGGGTGGTGGTCTTAGAATCACTGACGCCCGATCAGCTGGTAATGATTTTGGAGCGGGCCATGGCAGAGCTGCCCGACCGCGAGCTAGAGCCAGCCGCAGCACAGCTATTGGCTGAGCTAGCAGCCGGGGACGCTCGCGTGGCACTGGGCGGTCTGGAGACCGCCGCTAACCTTACAAGGCGCGTAATCACGGTTGAGACCGTGAAACAGGCTATGCAAAAGACGAGCCTGCGTTACGACAAGGGTGGCGAGTACCATTACAATGTGATCTCGGCCTTTATTAAATCGGTGCGCGGCGGGGCAGTGGATGCGGCATTGTTCTACCTGGCGCGCATGCTTGAGAGCGGTGAGGACCCCAAATTTATTGCCCGCCGGCTGGTCATTCTGGCTTCTGAGGACATTGGCTTGGCCGATAACACTATGCTGCCTTTAGCCGTCAGTACTTTTCAAGCCATTGAGCGGATTGGTTTGCCTGAGGGCCGGCTGATTCTGAGTCAAACCACTATCGCTCTGGCCCAGGCGCCCAAGAGTCGCGCGGCTTGCGATGCCATCGCCCGGGCTCAAGCGGCGGTGCGTGAGCATCCAGCGGCCGAGGTGCCATTGCATCTGCGTAATGCGCCTACCAAACTCATGAAGGAGCTTGATTACGGTAAGGATTATAAGTGGCAGGCCGGATTTAATCATCCGAAAGGGTTCTTGCCGGATGAGCTGAAAGATGAGCATTTTTACCGGCCGTAATTTGGGAGAGTCGACTAGCGCCCGTAAAACGGTTGTGCTTTAATACAGACATGAAGAAATCCTCACGCGTCAAAACGCCCAAAGAGGCCGATAGCACTTATTTCCTTAAGATCTTGTTGTATTTTGTGCTCGGCACTATCTGGGTGAAATACAACGGCTACGTGGTGTTCCCGATCGGCCTCGTGGTGGGCTTGATCTTTACCCGTTCTGATCATTTTGCAATTGACCGTAAAATCGAATACGCCATCCTCCTGGTCGCCGCATTGCTGGGGCTGGTGGGGTATGGCGTATTCTTGGTCGTCTAGAAGCGCTTCTAATAGTCTTGGAGCACGCGCCGTACGGCGATGAACATGGTAACGGCCATAAAGCCGAGCTGGATTAACGCGATGGTGCTGCGAATGAATGAGAAGCTAGTAGGCACAAACCCGTAGGCAAAACTCAGTACAATATCGGCTAGTAGCAGATGGCTGAGCTGACGGACGAATTCAGACTGAAACAGGCTTTGACGTGGTTGAAGATACATGGGGTAAAGGCCTTGTTTAATGAGGCAATATCATATATTAACATGTAAACGTTTTTATGTCAACATTTTAGTACGTGGTTTGGGCGGTTTCCTGGCAAAAGTTTTCAGGCTGCGGAACTTGCTTCGCTCAAACAGTCCTCGCACTGAGAAACTTTTGCCAGGAAACCGCAATTGCCAAGAAAGGTGTGTCTCGTTCTGTGTTGACAGATACCCCTCAGATACGCTATAGTCACATGGTATTTGCTCAGGTGTTATACCCTGCAATCAAAATCCAGCTTCTAGGACGTGAGTAGGTCCACCGCGGTGGAAACCACTCATTGCCTAGCGCTTATTCTTGCCAGACTTTTTAAAAGGGACGACCATGAAGGCGCTTCTCGGTACAAAACTCGGAATGACTCAGCTCTTTGATGCTGATGGTAATGTCGCCCGTGTCACACTGATCCAGGCGGGTCCGTGCGTAGTGACGCAGGTAAAGACGACCGAGCGGGACGGCTACAATGCTGTTCAGCTCGGCTTTGGTGATGCCAAGCACCAGCCCAAGCCCCAGGCCGGCCATCTGAAGGCCGCTGCGGCGAACTCTCGCACCATGCGTGAAATTCGCTTGAAGGCAATTAACCCGGCCCATCCAGAGGCCAAAGCACGCCAGGAGGCCGAAGCGGCTGCCCTGGCTTTAACTGTCGGCACGAAGCTCGATGTCACCACCTTTGAGGTGGGTGACGAGGTCCAGGTAACTGGCACCTCTAAGGGCAAAGGTTTTGCTGGCACTATTAAGCGCCACAACTTTAGTCGCGGTCCGAAGACCCATGGTTCGCACAACTATCGCGCTCCGGGTTCGATTGGTTCGGGTTTCCCCGAGCACGTCTTCAAGGGTATGCGTATGGCTGGCCACATGGGTCACGATCAGGTAACCGTGAAGGGTCTGAAGATTGTGGTAGTAGATGCTGAGCGTGGCATTCTGGGTATTTCTGGCGCTGTGCCTGGCCCCAAGCGCGGCACTGTAACGGTGAGAGGTCTGTAATGTCGACAGCTATTTCCTACTCCAAGACTGGTACAAAGCACGATGCAGCCGTGAAGCTTGATAAGGCCATTTTTGGTCTTGATGCTAATCACGAGCTGATTGGCCAAGCATACCGAACGTACCTAGCCAACGGTCGTGCGGCCAGCGCCAAGACGCTCGAGCGTGGTGATGTGCGTGGCGGTGGCAAGAAGCCATGGCGTCAAAAGGGCACGGGCCGTGCTCGTGTAGGCTCGATTCGCGTACCTAACTGGCGCGGCGGTGGTGTGGTCTTCGGCCCAACGGGCAACGAGAACTACTCCTTGACCCTGCCGGTTAAGATGAAGCGCACGGCGATTCGCCAGGCTTTGAGCCTGCGTGCCCAGGGCGGCGACCTAGTGGTGCTTGAGAGCTTTGAGTGCGCCGAAGGCCGCGTGAAGCCAACGGTTGAACTATTGGCCAAGATGAAGCTTGAGGGTAGCGTACTGCTGGCCGTGAGCGAGAAGGATCAGCTGGTGGACCGCGCTACGCGCAACATCGAGGGTCTTAAGGCAGTATCCGCTAACTATCTAAATGTATTTGATATCATGAACGCCGATACTATTGTATTGACCGAGAAGTCACTCGAGGTCATTAAAGCTTGGCTGGGAGAGAAATAATGTCACAGCTGATTCTTACCCCCAAGATTAGCGAGAAGGCCATGTACTTGGCTGAGCGCGGTATCTATGTATTTGAGGTGCCCACCAGCACCAATAAGATTGAAGTTACGAAGGCCGTTGAGGCTGCCTTTAAGGTTGAAGTAACCGACGTGAACATGATTATTGCCAAGGGCAAAGTCAAGCGCTTCCGCCGGGTGCTGGGCCGCGAGAAGGATGTCAAGAAGGCCATGGTTAAAGTGAAGGCCGGTCAGTCGATCGCGCTGTTTGAGGGAGCGAAGTAATGGCAGTAAAACTCTACAAGCCGACTACCCCCGGCCGTCGCGGCATGACCTCGGCCGACACTTCGGCGATTACCAAGAAGCGGCCCGAGCGCTCGCTGATTGTTATTAAGAAGGCTGGCTCGGGTCGCAACAACCAGGGCAAGATCACCGTTCGTCACCGTGGTGGCGGCGTCAAGCGGTTCTACCGCTTGGTCGACTTTAATTTCAAGTCGGTGAATTCGGCTGTGGTGAAAGCCATCGAGTTTGACCCGAACCGCTCGGCCAATATTGCATTGGTCGAGATTGAGGGCGGTAAGCTAGCTTACGTGCTAGCTGGTTCGGGTATGAAGGTTGGTGATCAGCTCGCTTCGGGTGAGGAAGCTGCTATTCGTACCGGCAACCGGTTACCGCTGAAGGCTATCCCAGCTGGTACTCAGATTTACAACATCGAGCTGGTACTCGGTAAGGGCGGTCAGATTGCTCGCTCGGCCGGCGCCAAGGCTCAGCTGGTATCCAAGGAATCAAGCCGGGAAGGCTTTGTGCAGGTTCGTCTCCCTAGTGGCGAGGTTCGCTTGGTGCACGAGAACTGCCAGGCCACTATCGGCACCGTGGGTAACGAAGCTCACCAGAACATCAAGTATGGTTCGGCTGGACGTCGTCGTCGTTTGGGTTGGCGTCCGCAGGTTCGTGGTTCGGCTATGAACCCGGTTGATCACCCACACGGTGGTGGTGAAGGTGCACAAGCCACATCAATTTACAAGTATGGCCAGAAGACTCCATGGGGTAAGCCGGCGCTGGGTCTGAAGACTCGCCGTCGCAAGCTCACGAATGCGATGATTGTCCGTGGCCGTAAGCAAGGTAGGAGACGCTAAATGAGTCGTTCGCTCAAAAAAGGACCATACGTAGATGCGCGCCTCCTGGGCCGCGTAACGGCGCTGGGCTCGGCCGACAAGACCGTGCTTAAGACCTGGGCGCGTGACTCCACGATCTCTCCGGAGATGGTTGGTCACACGATCGCGGTTCACAATGGTCGCATCCACGTGCCAGTCTTTATCACAGAAAACATGGTTGGACACAAGCTTGGTGAGTTCTCACCCACCCGCAAGTTCCGCAAACACGGCGGTAAATTAGCAAAGGGCGGTAAATAACATGTCAGTTATGGCTGTTGCTAAAGGTGTTCGTAT
>JARIHM010000025.1 GCA_029288275.1 Candidatus Saccharimonadota bacterium
TCCTTATTGGGCGCGTCCTGCAGTGCCTGGCTGGCCGTGTAGCTGTGGACCGTGGTCATGATGGCTTTTTCAATGCCGATTTTTTGGTCAATAATAGCCACGATTGGCGCAATGGAATTGGTGGTGCAAGAGGCATTGGAAACCACGCCGTTGTCGGCACCAAGCGCGTCTTCATTGACGCCAATCACAAAGGTGCCCACATCGTCACCCTTGGCCGGCGCCGATACTACCACCCGCTTAGCCCCAGCGGTGATGTGCTTTTTGGCGTCTTCGCCCTTGGTAAAGCGGCCGGTGCTCTCAATGACCACATCGATGGCCATGTCTTTCCACGGCAGTGCCGCGGGGTCTTTCTCGGCTGTGACGCGAATTTTCTTGTCGCCCACAATGAGATTCTGCTCGTCGGCACTCACCTCTTCATGATATAGGCCGTAGTTCGAGTCGTGCTTGAGGAGATAGGCCAGGGTCTTGGTATCGGTTAGATCATTGATAGCCACTACCTCGAGTTCGGGGTGATTCATGGCGATTTTAAAGGCGTTGCGGCCGATCCGGCCGAAGCCGTTGATGGCAACTTTGTAACTCATTCTTGGTTTTTACCCGCTTAGTCTTCTTTACCATATAAGCTTAAGGGTTTTTAGGCAACCTACATAGCAGGCAAACGGCCCCAACGAGCACTGTCACAGCTGTGACGGCTCGTTGGGGCCGGGATGGCCTCGGGAGTGAGGCGGGCGGAGTCAGGCAGCGGGCTGACCGTAGTGTCGGACCACGTCCTGCGCGAAGTGACCCAGGTCCTCCAGCTCGGAGCCGGTCAGACCCAGCTGGCAGAGGTTCTTGGGGTCGTGGCCGAACAAGTCACCGATCGTCTCGATGCCGTTCTCGGCCAGCCGCGCGAGGGTGTTGTCCGTGAAGTCGGCCTCGTCGGCCAGCCGGAGAGCTCCGACTCTCTCCGGAAGCTTGGCCGAGGTGGGAGTCGTGGTCATGGCAGTACTCCTTGCCGGTGGAAGGTACAATTGAACTTAATATTATTCTAGCATAAGTACTATTAATTGTCAATGCTAAGTTTATTGAATACCCGTGGCAACGGCCGCATTTCTCGGTGAAGCTCGCCGTACTAGGCGCGCCTGGTATCTGGAGGTCCACAGGTCGTGTCCGTTGACGCTGCCTTCAGCACCAACTAAACTATGATCGTTCAAGCCGCTACTCAAACTGAGGAGATGGGGTTGTCGTACTTTCGATCAGCAGAATTTCGCTTTGGGCTGCGCCTAGCCCTCACCATCGGCTCGATCATCGGCAGCATCGACCTACTGATGGCGGGCATGCATGGTGAACTCAACCTCGGGACGGGCATCAGCATCCTCCTGTCGACGCTCATGTTTACAGCGGCCCTCATCGGGCTGGACGTGCTGATTGCCCCCTGGGCCATGTTCCGTAGGTTGCCCAAGCCGGTACTTACAGCCCAGATAACCGCGAGCTTGATCGTTGGTGTCTGGCTGTGGTTAATGACCAACTCTCCGGCGACCGGAGCGATGGCCCGTATTCCCAGCATCAGTTGGCTTGACAGCCTGGAGAATAACTTGCTACTCGGCTGGCTGATCTGCGCGCTGACGCTCGGCCTCCTGGGGCAATGGCAGCGGCGGCCCCAGCGGTAACGTGCACAAAAAAAGCACCCTTCGGAAAATCCGAAGGGTGCTTTTCCTATCTAGGTTGCAATTACAAACTAGGTTCCATAGAATACTACCCGGCCTACCCACAAGCTAGAATGGCAGTCTTATGTGTGAACCAGCCATCCCGCGGGAATTCCAGAACGAAGTACGTGCTTTCAACCAAGAAAGACGCCGTCAGATCGCGCTTCTTCGTCGGAGTAAGGTTTCGGATGAGCTTACGCGGGATATACTAAAAGCGTTTGATCAGATGCGCATGGACGTCCACAGTCAAGTAGCGGATTACAAGCGAGGCGCATGCGACAAAGCATCCGTACACCAACGCGTAGCAGCCTACACCGCCACCATGCGCTCATGGAAGAATTAAGCTAAATCGCCAGTAGCCAATAAGCCCAGGAGGTCATCGATCACTCGATGACCTCTTTTCTTGAGCCCAGGCAAGTGACGGCTATTTGCTCTCGTAGAGCTTGATAGAGTCGCGTACCACCTGCTTAGCCGCTTCGGCATCGCCCCAGCCGTTAAAGCTGACCTCGGCGCCCTGCCAGCCTTTCTTCCAATCCTTGTAGTGCGAGTAGTAATGCTCCACAATGCGCGGGAACTCTGGACCCAGATCGGCCAAATCCTTGATGTGGTCCTTTGTAATGTCATCAGCCGGCACGCAAATGAGCTTTTCATCACCCTCGCCGCCATCAACCATACGCAGTACACCGATCGGCCGAGCCGGTACTACCACGCCATGCGGTACGCTCTCATCAATCACGAGCAGTGCATCGAGCGGATCGCCATCATCACACAGCGTTTGCGGCACGTAACCGTAATCGGCCGGATAGCCCAGCATCGTAGCGTTCACGCGATCCAGCGTCAAATAGCCGGTGTCTTTGTCCATTTCATACTTATTGCGCTCACCGCGACGAATCTCGATAACCACATTAATGACGTCTGGCACGCTCGATCCGGCCGTTAACTCTTTCACTCGAAAACTCTCCTACAAGCTTAGTTTGAGCTCAAGTATACATGAATGAGGCCGAACGGAATAGATATAGGGCAAAATTATAATAAGAATCGGAAAAACTTATTTACTCCTGTAGAAACGACTATTACTATCAACATAAAGCTAGCCCTATGATGAAGAAAGATTAAGAACGGAGGGTACTATGGTTTGGACAATTATTACCTGGATCGTGCTAGGGGCGTTGGCGGGATGGATTGCCTCCCTTATTACAGGCATGAACTCGCGCATCAATGGCTTCACCAATGTAGTGGTGGGCATAATTGGCGCCGTGATTGGTGGCCTCATTTTGCAGCTGTTTGGCGTATCGATCCAAAGCGGATTTAATATGCCGAGTTTGCTGACGGCCATCTTGGGCGCCATCATTCTGTTGTCACTTGCGCGGGCTTTCCGGCACGATACTGTCTAGAGTTCGCTGCTACGGCTGGGCAGGGGGAGCATCCAGCTGAGGAGTAGGCGTAGGGGCCGCCAGCGAGGCGTCGGCTGGCGGCTGAATCTCGGGCGTTGGCGCCACAATTGGATCAGGCTGCTCCGGCACCGGCGTAGGCGTTACAGTAACGGGCGCATCCGTGGCAGTCTGGAGCGCGTTAGCTATAACCGTGAGACTCTGGCTAGCCGTCTGTAAAGCATGAAGGGTTGTTGCCACCGAGCTCACCGGTGTACTGCTCGAGGACGATAGAGCTACATGAACGGTGTTCTCAACACCGGCAACATGAGTAGGGGCGCGACGTACGGCCACGGCAGCCACTGGCGTCACAGTTACACTGGGTGAGGGCGCCAGACCAGCAATATTCTCATGGAGTGGCGCGGCCGAAGGTGTGGGCGCCGGCGTAAACAGCTGCGCCACCGCCCGATGGCCAGTGAGCCATAGGGCAGCCAGCCCAAGCGCCGCTACGAAGAGCAAACCAGCCTTGGGCGCATGCGTCTTGATAAAATCGCGTCGTAGTTTAAGGGCTGCTCGCACGCGTTTGAGGTCAGGCTCTAACAAGTGCTGAGCTAGGCTGCCTACCGGCACACGCTGCTCATGGCCGTTATGGAACTGAAGCCATACGACGTTATCGGTCTCAACGCTGAAATTAATGAGACGCTGCATACTAGCATCTTATCATGTTGGCAATGGTCATAACTACTACCCAGCTAGCTTACTGGCGAGGTAATCATGGAAAGCCGGACCAAGCTCGGGATCGGCCAGAGCCACATCCACAATGCATTCTAGATCTGTCTCTTATACACATC
>JARIHM010000027.1 GCA_029288275.1 Candidatus Saccharimonadota bacterium
TAGTTTGCTCTTGTTGTTTAGCTTTTTGAGCATTGCTGTGTTGATTTATACGGCGGTACGGTCGGCCATTATCTCGATTGGTCGCAATCCGCTGGCGGCTAAGGCTATCCGACGCGGCCTGTATCAGGTGACGCTGGTAGCGTTGGTGATTTTATCGGCGGCGCTACTGGCGAGCTATCTGATTTTGACCCTGTAGGAGCTTGTTTTGGGCGGCATAAACCCGTACAATAAAGCTTAAGTTTGAGGGTGCAGGAACACGATGCCGCCAGATGAGCGCGTGCCAGAGGCAGCGGGGGAGAAGAGCCAGCCAGGGCGACCGGGCGGTTTGGTATTTGATCCGTTGCACGCGCCGGTACCGCCGCAGCCAGCCTCAGATCTTGCGGCTGCGGCAGCCGACGCCGCCGATGAGCTGACCGTAGCGGAACTGGCCGCGGCGCCCGGGCGACGGGCGCGGTTGCTCCGCTGGGGCGGCATTGCAGCCGTAGGCCTCCTACTGGTGGCCGGTGCAGTGTTTGCCTGGCTGCACCGGAGCAGCCAGGTGGCGCCACTCCAGGCCAGCGATTTTAAGACGGTCAAATTGCCGCTCGCCGGCCTAAGTAGCGTAGGTCCGGCCACGAGCACGGCGAGCTTGCAAGTAAACGGCCAGCTGCGGGTAGCCGACTCGCTGGTATTGGCGCCGACAGCTCGGCCGGCCACTGGCGTGGCCGGCCAGATCTACTATGATCAAACCAGCAATCAGCTGGCCTACTACAATGGTCAGCAATTTGTGGCCTTAGGCGCAGGGGGCGGTGGCGGCACTGGTCCTGTCACAAATATCAGTAACGTCACCAATGTGCTAGGCGGTGGCTCTAACGTACCCGGAGTGCAGCTCCAAACCAGCGCCCCCGGCATTCAGCAGGCCGGTAATTTCAATATCTCTGGCACAGGCCAGATCGGCACGCTGAAAACAGCCATTATTAATACCGGCGGAACCACGCTCTACATCAATCCAGTAGCTAGCAGTGCGGTGGCCAGTACGCAAGTCACGACTACCAGCGCTACGCTGGGCCTCACAAGCATTGGGGCTACCTCCACGGGTACCGGCATCAATGGCGACTTTATAGCCACCAAGGCTACCATGGGCGATAACGGCGGCACGGCGAGTTCTATTACGGTCTACCTGTCGGGCGGTACGGCTGGCAAGCACATTCAAGTAGCACTCTATGACGACGACGGTGATGTTCCGAGCCGGCCATCTAATCTACTGGCTACGAGCAACGTGGTTACCTTTACACCCAACGCTTTCAATACCATCCCCATCCCGTCACTCGCGCTTACGCCTGATGCTACTTACTGGATGGCCTTTAACACCGATGACACAACTCTGGCGCGAATGTTTAACGGCGCCAATAAAGCCTCTTGTTTCTACGGCTTAGCCTTCGGCTTTATGCCTGATCCGTTTGCGAATGGACCATGTTTCTTTGCCAACGAGGCTTACACCATGTATGTGAACTACACCACTACCAGCGGCGGGAGCGGCTCATTTGGCCAGGCTCTATTCTCGCTTAGTCCCACGGGCCAGGCTAAGTTCCAGAATTCCGACGACTCTACCACAGCATTCCAGATTCAGAATGCTTCTGGCACCACTACCGTTTTCAATGTGGATACCATTAACGACCGCATTGCTATCGGCAAAGCCACTGCCGCGTATAAACTCGATATTGCTGCCGGAGACATTAACC
>JARIHM010000035.1 GCA_029288275.1 Candidatus Saccharimonadota bacterium
CTTTAGGGTAGTAGGAATTAGTAGCCGATTGATGATTTTGGCTGCGCACTATGTAGTAATAGACCAGAATCCCAGCTATCAAAATAGCACCTATGCTAGCAAGGATGATAAAAGTCTTTTGCTGTTTCGGAAGTTTCTTTCGTAACAAAACACAAGCCCTTTCACCCCAATTGTATCATATGGGGCGAAAGGGCTCAGGCGGCAAAGACGTAACGACGACGGAACCAATAGTTCCAAAAGAACGTTGCCGCGATTGCGCCGGTCTTGCCGACGATCGGCAGGAGCTTGAGCGTCTCAACGCAGAAAGCTGTAATGAGGATCTGCAGGACGACGCCGACGATGCTAGCTGCCAAGACGAGCATAAACTCCTTGTGCGGAGTATGGATGCGGCCTGAGAAGACAAACCGGTGACTAAAGTGCCAGTTCAGGACAATGCTGTTGAGCATCGTCAACGGCGTAGCGATCAGGTAATTTACATTCAACCAGGTGGTTAGAATATAAAAGAGAGCAAGCTCTAGGGCCACAATAGCACTAGCCATGACAAGGTAACGTACGAGCCGAACGCTCAACAGTTTACGAATCATATTGGTCCAAAAACTCGTTAAAGAGCCGGACGGCAATGGCATAAAAAGCCGGTACCGTATCAGGATTAATCTTAGCTCGATAAGTAAGCATACGGCAATAATGAACCGCCTCGTGGAATAGAATGGTCCGGTATTCGCCGGATCCTAGATCTGCCTTGAGCTGGCGGTCAAGCGCCTGCAGTAGAAGGGTATAGCGAGAGGAGATGTGCTCTTCAAAGGTAACCGTATGGCCCTTCACTTTAACTGTGGTGAGATTGCAGAGAAACTCATAGCCGGAGTGAAGCGATTGGTATAGCTTAGCCATATCTACCACAGGGGCCGAGACTTGGTTCTCATTGTTGGGGTCGAGCACGATAAAGTCGCCGTCTTCGGGATTTACAATGATGTTGTCGATGGTAAGATCGCCGTGAATAGGGCCTTCCATGTAGGATGACAGCTCATGCATGGCTTGGGGGTGATTAAGGATTCGCGCTACCACCTCATTCCAATTTAGGTAACTCTTGCCATTAATAACCAGTGTCTTGTAATCCATTAGATTGGCAATCTGGTGGTTGAGAGCGGCCGTATCTCGGATCTTATCAACCACTTTCGTAGCCACGTAATTACGGACATTTCCCTCCGGATCTTGAGGCTTCTGTGGCTGGTAAATGTGCTTGCGCATAAATTCTACTACTCGCGAGATAACACCATGATTTGACTCAGGACTTTGCGAGTGGATGTAGTCAAAGAACGGGATGTATTCGGGTGCATATTTGATATCAAACGAGTACTGGTCGCCCGTTTCGTCTTCCTGTAGTACCTGCGGCAAATGAGGCAGATGAGCCCGCTCTTTGAGCCAGTTGTACTGCGCCTTGAGCTTATCAGCATGTTGGGGCAGTGTCATTTTTTTGACGACACGCTCGTTCTCGCCCCAGACCAGCATGGTAATAGCGTTTGAACCGCCCTTAAAGGTACGTAACAATTTGAGTCGACCAGTCATCTCAGCTTGGCTCAATGCATGACTAAGCTCTGCTCCGGAGTGGTACGCATCCAGAAAATGGCTGAGCTCCTTGCTAATGTCAAAATCGCGATACAGCTTATTACGCAAGCTGAGCTGGCGTTCCAACTCCCCAGCCTCGCGATCTTGTTTTCGGCTTATCAGCAGGAGTAATACACCGCACAGTGAGATAGGCAGTACCATGACAATCCAGGAAGTAATCGATACCGCATACAGGGCCACTGTGGGCTGTAGTAGATTGCCGACAATCGTGGTGAAGAAATAGTGGTAAGTACCAAGGTAAGCCGG
Organism: Candidatus Saccharimonadota bacterium; assembly: GCA_029288275.1. Lineage (GTDB taxonomy): Bacteria > Patescibacteriota > Saccharimonadia > UBA4664 > UBA4664 > JARIHM01. The sequence continues at coordinate 1,870 of JARIHM010000035.1, forward strand.
GCCAGACGGTACCGCTACGCTCAAATAGGAGATAGTGGAAGCGTACAGTGCATTGATGGAGCCAGTGAAAGGGCTAAAGCCGAGAATAAGGCAATATATGGAGGCTAGGTACGTTAGCCACATAATAACAGAGAGTAAAAAGTAGCCTGGTAGATTAGCTGTGGTAAGTACATGGCGGAGGCCATAGATGGTGGACCATGATACAAAGCGTTGTCTATCTCGGAGCTGGTCATTGAATAGAGCTGTGGTAGAGCGGATAAATATCAAAAGCCGCTTGTTCTGAGAGAAGAGCAACCAGCCCAAGATGAAGCCGGCAAGCAGCACCAAGCTCAAGCTGATTAAAATAACCTGGATATGAGTGTCGTGTTTAAGGCCGGGGTTTACGATCAAAAGTACTGTACCCAGTATCACCAAGAAGAAGCCGTCCACTAAGCGTTCGAATACTACGGTGCTAAAAACTACCGCTCGGCTAATAGACATAGCCCGGCCTACGAGATCGGCGCGGAGAAACTCGCCGAGCCGGAAGGGGAGGATACTGTTATAAAGGAACCCAGCGCTTACACCCTTAAAGAGTGTGCGCACTTTGGTAGGGCGGATCTGGCTTAGGAGTAGACGCCACTTGTAGGCTCGCAGATAGTGACCGAAGAGCTGGAGAGCAATAGCCCCTAAAATAAATATGAGCGTCCGGGACGTAATCGGCTCCAGGGAGGGTACAGAAAACTCTTGATAGAACCGGTACAGATAGTAAGCGCTAATGCTTACTCCTAAGATAAGGATGGTAAGAAAAAATGTCTTATATTTCATCGGGGGTAACTTGTATTACCTGGGCACCGGCTGCCACGGCTGCCTGGATACCAACCTGCGAGTCTTCAAAAATAAGCGTTTCTTCGGCTTTTCCGCCAAGTACCTTGATGCAATTATTATAGCACTCAGGATCTGGCTTACCGTGTAGCACGTCCTCACCGCAAATGATCACATCAAATGCATCGAGCAGGCTAAAGTAATCAAGAATAAACTCAACATTGTGCCGACTGGCAGTGGTGGCTAGACCAGTACGCTTAATTGGGTGCATCGCTATAAGGAAATCAATCAATGGCTGGTTGGGCGTAATAAGGTGAACGCTCTGCTGGTAATGATATTTTTTACGCTCTCGCACCAGGGCCCGCTGCTGCTCGTCTAAATGAGGCGCTAGTTGCTCGACCAGAGCATCAAAGCGGAGCCCAAAGTGACGGTTATAATCCTCATGTTTGATCGGACTACCCGCGTCATCGAAGGCCTTAACGTAGGCCTCTACATTGGCGATGCGGTTGTCGAAAAGTGTTCCGTCAAGGTCAAAGACAAGGTTCTTGATCATGAAAACGGGTCCTTAGTTAACGTTTGGATAAAGGAGGCGAAAGACAAGGCTGCGGGCATCGGCAGCGCCATTCACATGGAGTGCACCATCCGCGTAAGCGCCAGGAGCAGTGTACCAGGCAGCCAAGGGCGAGGCGGGGGTAGTCTTGGGTGTAACCTGAAAACAGAACTGGCGCCCCCGGGACTCGGCAATCGGTTTGAAGTGAACGGCCAGAAATGCATTGTCCTCGATAGTGGCGGGCAGGTCAACTCGCCGAAGCTCAGTTTTGCAGTCAGCTTGATCAACAATCAGCTGGTAGGGGCTCGAAGAGGGGCGGCTAAATGTAGCGAGGTATAGGGATATGCCGGCTAGATTGTTCCGGGTTGAGGTGAATTGCTGTGTGGCCGGGGGTGTGCTACTTAAACTGATGTAGGCCCCTCCGGCCGCCTTGAGACCAAGGTTCACCTCGTCTGGTTGGTAATCCATCGTCTCGGCGGTACAGATCTGCGCTCGGGGAACGGTAAGATGCTGGTTGGATGTTGGATAAAGCGTAAGCGTAATGCTAGAGGTCATCGAATCCTGACAGGCCTGCTGTGCATTGGCCTTAATGGTCCCGATGTCATGCTGCATAAAATCGCGTTGGCCGTAGGAACCGGCTTGACCAGCCGGTAGGAGTAGGAGGCCGCCCAGAACGATCGCCACACTAGCCTGCCATCCAATCGACAGGCGCCGCAGAGCATCGCCAAAGAGTAGAGCGAGCAGTATAAGAAAGATGATGTTCTGGCCAAAAAAGAATTGGTCTGGTCCACTAGCCATGTAGTGCTTAAATAATGCCGTCACCCCAGGCCGATTGAGCACGAACAGACTCGTAGCCGCTGCGATGATGAGCAGGCCAATACCGTATATCCAGCGATGTTCACGCCGCCCAAACCGCCACATAAGGGCTGCAATGCAGACCAGAAGCGATACGGCTGTAGTATCGGTCAGGCTTGGGTACCACCAGTAGACAAGTGGATACAGATACGACCGGGCTACCTCAATCTCTAGGAGCGGTTGAGCTGTGAATGGATAATCCAAGTAGCCAGGGATGGCGGGAATGCCATTTATCTTCACCACAATAAGCTGAATAAGCAGTAGCAGTCCGAGCCCGAGGGCGCTCCATAGGGCAATGTTGTCTCTCCTCAGCACACCGCGTAGATCTTTAAGCTGGCGAGGGCGCAAACCATCTGCCAGGAGCAGACTGGGTAGGAGGAGGTAGACGGTGACATTTGTGTAACCACAAATCAACAGGGCTAAATCAATGAGAATGATGATACGGCTCTGGCGCGGTAATTTTAGCCGGTAGAGTAGCAGCATAAAAGCGATAGGGACAAACAGAAACTTAAAGTTTCCAATGATCCCAATAATCGCGTAGTCATAGGTGGTGAGCGGTACATATATGATGGCAAGTGCGAGCAGGAGGCGCCAAGCCAGTTTTAGATACGGGCGCAACAGAATAATTGGCAAGGCGGCCGTGAATCCCAAGAAACCGTATGACACAAGGGCGTACGCTTTAGGCAAATCAGCTAATTGACCACCGTATAGAATAATGTTCAGCCCACGGCCAAGCTCCGCCAGGAGATACATGCCGCTAATGAAGTAACCGTTAAAGGTGATGAGCATGGCCCGCCAAATTCCGTAGTGGAGCAAGTTCTTGGTGAGTACGGTGCCGTCTTCGGCATAAAAATTTGGGTGGGATAAGGCATTGGGAAAGCGATAATAGAATAGAACTGCCGCCGCCATGGCTACGAGCAGGAAGACCAGAACGTTCCAAAGTGTGGCATGCCGGCGAACAATCTGGAGCATTAGTACCTCCGGCCTTGGCACGCGAGGGATCGCGGTTCAATCATAATAAAGCTGCTCACCGGGTAAACAGTAATAGCTACCGGATCATCGTACAGAGCGCAAGCCTGATTAAGCATTTGGGGTAGGGGCTGAATACCAGGCTGTATCGGTGAAGATTGACGGAATGAGGTAGTGCTTAGGAGGGGCGCTACCGTGAGGAGCAAGAGAACGCCGGCCGCAGCTAGCTGATGCCAGCGTTTCTTGGTAAAACTATCCACAAGCGTGGCCAGCAAGGCTATAAAAGCGACGTCAAAAATGAGGTTTTGGCCGTAAAAGAACTGATCAATTGGTCCTCGTCCGTCATAGCCAGTAAAAAAGGCGCTAATACCGGTGCGGTTGGTGATGAGGAGTAAGGTAGTGATGCCAACGCTGTAAAAGGCAAACCAATACAACTGGCGATTAGTTCGGGCAGCCTTAAGGCTAGCCAAAAGGCACAGAATCCCTAGTAACAAGACTGCACTCCAATCGCGCAGGGCGTGGTAAAACAGTTGAGTAAAACCATAAAGGTATGATCGGCCGGCAAATATCTCGACCAATCGGTGGTAGTTGAGTGGTTGGTCGAGATAGCCAGGCAGCTTAGGCAGGCCTTGTGTAGCAATTATCCAGACCTGCCCAAGGAGTACCAAGCCCAGGACTAGCGTGCTCCAAAGGGCAATGTTGCCCTGGATATATTGGCGCCAATTCCGCGTCAACCAGTCCTTAGGCCGGAGGCCATCTTGCCACAAGATAATCGGCAGCAGAAGGTAGGTGGTGCTGGTTGTATAGGCACACAGGACAATCCCCAGGTCGATCACAGGAATCCACCGGCTGGTGCGCTTTTGGCGTAGTCGCAGCACAAGCAGCAAGAAGGCTAGATATACAAAAGCAAACTTTAGGCTCCCCAAAGCTCCAATAATAGCGTAACTATTACCCGGCATCGGCACGAGGACTAGAAGCGCCGTTAGCACTATTAAAAATGGTAGCTTGATGTAGCGGCGGAAGACTAAAATCGGCACGGTAGCACAAAAGGCAAGAAAGGCGTACGAAGTAATGGCAATAGCCTTGGGGATGGTTGCAAAGGTGCCATGATACACTATGGCATTTAAGATCAAGGCTATCTTATTAATCACGTACAATCCCCAGACGTAGTAACCGTTAAAGGTGGTGGCGAGCGAGCTTAGAAATCCATGATCAAGCAAGTTCTTAGTGAAGATGGTGCCGTCTTCGGCAAAGAAGTTGGGAAATTGAAAGTTATTGCGGTAGCGAAGGTAGAATCCTATAAAACAAGCCACAAAGCTCAAGGCAAAAAGAATTACCCCTGTCCAGTCGATGTGGCTACGCCATTTGGCGACGAAATTATTTGTGCTTAGCTTCATAGGCGGCTAATTCCTCGGGAGTGCCGAATGAGGCGTAATCATCAACTAAGGCCGCCTTTATCTTACCGTCCTTGGCTAGCAGAATATTATACAGCGGCGACAAGTAGTACTCTGGCAGGCTCTCGGATAGCGGCTGGGCCATGAGCTCATCGGCGGCCGAGAGGAACGTCGTAGCGTCCTTAAAGAAGTAGGCGCCAGTAATGGCTCGGTCAGAGATCACTACTTTTTCGGCAGTGCGGGTAACGAGACCATTTGCATCAATTTGGGCATAACTGTAGCGAGGACTGTCGGCCGTGAAAGTGAGCAGGCCACCATCGATGTCGAGGCTGTTATTAAGGCTGGCTTCCACCATCTGGTTGTACTCAGTGCTGCTGAACCATAAGTCGCAGTCAAGGACGATGACGCCCTGATGCGGCTCTAGATAGGGTTTGGCCCGGGAAGCATCACGCGTGGCGCCCGTGGGTTCATCGTCGGTAATTACGATATTGGCTTGCGGGAGAACTTCATGGAGCATCTGAGATAGATTGTAAGCGGTCTCATGCTCCTGCCGGATAATAATGGTGTAGTACTTGGCAGCTTTGATAGCCTCGAGACTGCTTAAGGCTTTGAGCATCATGGGCGTGCCATCGACCAGAATAAGCGGCTTCGGAGTGGTGAAACCAGCTTTGGCAAAGCGGGAACCGCGGCCAGCCATGGCCAGGATAATGTGGAGATCGCGCATGATCTAGGCAGCCTTGTAAGGTGAGGAAGTGTATTCAGAAGCTTCATGGTGCTCAGGCCTACTCAAACCGAAGCGCCAGCGGAACAGCTGCCTTAGAGCAATCTTGCCGATGGTAACGTTGCGAGCATTACTCACCTGGTCAGTTTCGGACCAGCTAATGGGGTAAAAGACGAGGGGCGTTTTTTTGCTGTAATAGCCCAGGAGAAGGTCGATATTGAAGGTCATGCGATCGTCATAGCCCAGGTAAGCGTGGTCGGCCAGATCTTTAAGGCGGAATAAGTTGAGGCCAGAACCCAAGTCCAGGCTGGGTCGCATAGCTAGCACGCTATAAACAACATTGATGGCCCGGTTACCCCAGATGCGCTCCCAGGAGTAGCCAGACAGCTTGGAGCCTTTCATAAAGCGGCAGCCCAGAATGGCGCCAAGGCTGGGATCTTTCTCGGCTACATTAATCAAATTGTTGAGCTCTTGGGTTTTGGCTTGGTCATCACCGTGAAGGATGGCGACGTAGTCGGCGCCCATGCGCTCACCATAGAGGAAGGCCATTTTGTGCGAGCCACCGAGACCAAGGTTGCGGTCGTTTTGCACTACTTCAACTTTAGGCGCGAGTTTGAGCTCATCAATAGTCTTTTGCGCTACCGCGGCAGTGTTGTCTTTGCCACGGTCATCAATAACGATAACTTTTTCGACCCGGTTAAGCAGTGCCTGGTCGAAGCCAGCTAATACTCGACTAATCTGACCCTCACAATTGTAGGACGGTATCGCTACCAAAATCTTCATACTCACTCCTAATGTCTCTCTAGCTTAATACAGCCTTTTAAAATAGAGAAGCCTCCCGTGGACGAACCCACGGGAGGCTTAGCACTGTGGTTACAGCGCCATCTGGACGGCCTTCACGACCTGGTCCAGGGTGTTCTGGTTGTTGGCCACAACCACGAGGTCGTAGTCCAGAGGATTGAGCGCCGGTTGCAGCGACAGGCTGCGATCGGACTCTACGCGGAGCCCCTGGGCACAGCCACCGGCCTCGAGGACGGCCCGAATGCCGCCGCAGTCCCATTCACCGCCGATGGAGGTGGTGATGGCACCCACCAGCCGCTCGCCGCCGTTGGCCACGAGAGCGTGGTGGTAGCCGTTGGAACCGTAGTTCTGGATGGCCACCTGGCTCTGGAGTGTGCTGAACAGCCGGATGCAGCCTTCATTGTCGAAGATCTGCTTGTGGCTCTGGGGGCGGGCGAAGCCGGCGAAATTCTCCACCAGGAGGGTGGAGGTCCGCGTCATTTCGCCCTGCCACACTCGGCAGGTACGGGTAAGGCGGCCGTTGCTTGACTGGTAGGAGAGGGTGGTGCCCTCGCCCGTCGCGGCGCTCCAGATCCGGCCGGTGGCCGGGTCGGCGATCACCACGCCGGCGATCTCGCTGAGTTGGCGGTCGTAGAGCGTGAAAATCACTGTGGAGGTCGCAGCGCCGGCCAGGGCCGGGCGGCTGCCATCCACCGGATCGAGCCAGATGACGTAGCGGTCGCTACTAACATGCTCGGTCCAGCCGCTCTCCTCGCGGAGAACCGGCACATCCGGCAGCTGCTGTTGCAGAACCTCTGTGGCCACGTCCTCACTCTCGCGGTCGATCAAGCTCACAAGGGAGCCATCGAATGGCTTGAGCTCACTCGCGGTCACGACCCGCTCGCCGGTCTGGAACGGTCGGATCACCTCGATGGAGGCGTGGGCGGCTGCGGCAGCAGCCTTCTGGAAGCGGCGGAGCACATCATTATCCTGCGGAATCATTGTTTGCCCTTCTGGATAGAGGATACGCATTAGCGGCCCGTCCTCGTGGGAGGACGGGCCGCGGGGAGCCTCAGAGGCCCCAGCTGTTCACGATCTCCAACTGGAAACCCTGCTTGGGGTCCGGGCTGGTGTTGAAGTAACCCACGAAGACGCTCGCGGCATGGTGCTTGCCCACGGCCGGCTGGGACTGGAGCAGCTTGAGCAGCTCATCCACCTGCGGCGTGGAGCGCGGGAAGCTGGCCGCGAAGCGGTTCACCGTGAGGTGGTACCCCCACGGCAGCTTGAGCCCGATGCCACGTGCCTGTGCCTCCTCGATGATCCGGACGCTCAGGGCGTCCAGCTCCGCCGAAGGCTCGCCGGGCACGACCACCGTCTGACCGTTGGTTACCGGTTCCCGGAAGGTGATGCTCAGCCCGGTCTTGGTGCATTCGGACACGGCCTGCTCCACGGCGCTTCGCAGCTCGGTGACGATGGACGTGAAGTCCGCGTCGCCGTCCGGAAGCAGCACACCGGGGGCCAGCTTGTAGTCGCTGACGGTGGCGTGCAGGTTACGCGAGTCGTAGGTCAACGACTGGCCCCCGAGCACCGACTGCACCCTCTGTGAGAGGGTGTCGACGGGGCTGGTGAGCGGGTCGTTGAACCTGTAGCCGACCAGGAAGGCCGACTGCGGGTCGATGTTCTTGGTGTTGCGTTCGAGGCCGGGGCCGGAGTCGCTGTTGTTGGCGACGAGGCCGTCCTGGGCGGCCTGGAACGCGTTCTGGTAGATCTGCCGGGACTTCGCCAGGCGGTCATCCAGGGACGGAATGTCGAGGGACATCAGGTACTCCCTAAGGGGGAGGGACATAGACCGAATAACTATAGCATATTATAGGCAATTTTGCAATATATTAGGAGGTTTAGTCCGGAGTACCTCATAAGGAAAAGCGCTTGCTTTTTGCAAGCGCTTTGAGCAGGAACCGCCTTACTCTAGCTGATCTTCTGACCCACCATCAGCATGTCTTCGGAACCCACCCGGGACCAATTCTTGAGTGCTGCCGAAGAGCCTTTTACGAGCGATCGCTTGAGCGGGCTCAGCGTGTGGCCTTCATTCTTACCGCCCACCAAATTGGCTGCTGTCGACAGGAAAAACAGCGAGTCTGCCCCGAAGTATTGCTTGGCTAAAGGCGCAAAACCACCCTGAGCCAAAGCATGGCTAAGGGAATTCTCGTTAAAATGGTGGAGATGCACCGGCACCTGCCAATAGCCCCAGTAGCGACCAAAGAGCCGAGCGGTCCGCGAATTAGCATTTGGGACAATAATGACAATCTTGCCATTGTCGTTCAGGAGCGAGCTGAGGAGCTTAAGCTGGGACGTGGGATCGGCGATATGCTCAAGGGCGTGGCTCATAACGATAATATCGAAACGCTCATCCGCAGAAGCCACATAGTCTTCGAGCGACATATGGTGAACATTTAGACCGTGTTCACGAGCGTAGGCAACGGCCTCTCCGTCTATTTCGACACCGGTCACATCAAAGCCGCGCTGTTTCAGCTCCTGCAATAGGAAGCCGTACATGCACCCGATCTCTAGTACCCGCTGAGTCTGACCAAGCTGGGCAATGTAATCTGAGTAGAGCCGAGCCCGATACTCCTTTTCTGGCCGAATGAGGTAGTGGGCATCATAGGAGTAATTTTCGTTGTAGACGGTTGAGAGCTTTTCAAGATCGGGGATGGGAGTGGTAAAAATATGGCGACAGGCAGGGCAGCGGACAAGCTGATACGGCTCCGGGCTGTATACCGACGACACATTTCGACGGTGGTATGACGTGCGAGCATTCCCGCAGATTGGACAAGCCGGCGTCTGTTCTTCGGCTTTTTGATCTCCCGTAATTTCTGTGACTGCCATATATCCCCTCAACACCTAGCTCAACAATGACCTAACCATAGCAGCTTTCGGAAGGAGCCTCAAGCCATAGCGAAAGAAGAGCTTGCAGTTGAATTCTTGCTGTAATCATTTTATTGTCGAGGCGCTGGTCTTGCTGCATTCATCTCTGAAAGCAGGTGTCAATTGAGGGCCCCCAGAGTGTATGGTCCAGGCGACTGGCGACTCAAGCAAGTGCAGGCTGTGGCGCGAACGAAGCGGCACGAACGGGATTTTGCGGGTTCGGTGTTGATTATGATCGACAGCCAGCCGCCACTGGAGAAGCACGCACTGCCTAATCGTGAGTATGTAGTGCGGCTCCAAGAGGGCCGAAAGCTAGTGTATGAGCAGCACGAGCTGGGTTACAAAGTAACCCTGTACTTGCCTGGTAGCCGCGCTGAAGGCGACGCTATTTCGCTCAGTCAAGCCGCGCAAAATTACTTGCAGACGCTCGGCGGACTGCCTGAGGGCGTACAGATATTGGGCGATGAGATTAATGATGACCGCCTGGAGGGGGTCTACAATACAGCCGATGCCGCTGAGCGTGCTGCCGGGCTGTTCAAAACCCACCAGTATGGCCGTATCATTGTGCTCATTGGCAAAAACCAGTTGACGCGGGCGCGGCTGCATTTTGCCTGGTTTGGGGTAGTACCGAAGTTCCGGGTGGTGCCTGCGCCGGAGTATCGCCGATCTATGCTCGGCGAGCTAGGGCTGACCGTCTGGACCTATTTACTGGATCCAGATTGGCAGGATCAACGCCGGCTTATGGCACGATGGTCACGCCGCCGGCCTCAGCCGCGCAGCCTCAGGAGGTGAGCTATTCGCTAAAACTGTTCGGCCGGAGGGCTAATGCCCTCCGGCCGTTTTCCTATCCCAGCAAACCCACTAGATAGCGCCCATACCCGCTCTTTTTAAGCGGTTCGGCCAGCTTGGCTAATTGTTCGGCAGTGATGAAACCTTCGCGCCAGGCTGTTTCTTCCACGCAGCCGATCTTGAGACCCTGGCGGTCCTCAATTACTTGAATAAACTGGGCCGCCTCCATCATTGAGGCGAAAGTGCCGGTATCGAGCCAGGCTGTGCCACGATCGAGCAGATGAACGTTAAGCTTGTTTTGGCTCAGATAAGCCTGATTAACCGAAGTAATTTCGATCTCACCGCGGCCACTGGGTTCGACATTTTTGGCGATCTCAACCACGTTGTTATCATAAAAATACAGGCCGGTGACCGCATAGTTGCTTTTGGGTTTGGCGGGCTTCTCTTCAATTGAAATCGCCCGTTTTTCGGCGTCAAACTCAACTACACCGTACCGTTCCGGGTCGGATACGTGGTAAGCAAACACCACGCCGCCATCAGGATCGGTATAGTCTTTGAGCTGATCGCCCAGGCCGACGCCGTAGTAGATGTTATCACCGAGAATAAGTGAGACTTTGTCGGAGCCAATGAAGTCGGCACCCACAATGAAGGCATCGGCCAGGCCGCGCGGCTCTGGTTGCACGGCGTACTCGAACCGGCAGCCCAGCTGGGAGCCGTCACCGAGCAGGCGCTGGAACTGATCTTGATCCTGCGGTGTGGTAATGATGAGAATCTCTCGAATGCCAGCCCCCATCAGCGTGGCGAGCGGGTAGTAGATCATCGGCTTGTCATAGATCGGCATGATCTGCTTAGAGATGCCTTGAGTAATGGGGTAGAGACGAGTGCCGGAACCGCCGGCCAAAATAACGCCCTTCATAACAGAAATCCTACCTGTGTTACCGGCTTATGATAACACAGGTAGGATATGAGGGAGCGTTAGCCCAGATGCAACCTGAGCTTGAGCAGGGCGGCCAGAGTCTTGCTGTCGGTGATTTCGTTGCGCCGGGCCATAGCCCAGGCCTCATCGGGCGTGACCCATCGCCAGTCCGTGATGCCTTCCTCGGCGGCCTGGTTGGCGCCAAGCTCGGTCAGGCCAGTCGCCAGAAAGACAATGCCGCGAGCCGCACAGATGCTTGTGGCTTCGTCGATGGGCCCAAGGTCAACCCACTTCGCAGCTTGCAACCCAGTTTCTTCGGCCAATTCACGCCGGCCAGCGTCCTCGGCATCTTCTTCGTCACTGTCACAGCCCCCAGCGGGAAACTCCCATAACAGGTCGTCGGATGGGTAGCGCATCAACCGGATTAGCAGGATCTGACCCTCAGCGTTCTGGGGAATCACTAGGGCAAATCCCGGAGCCTCGATGTAGGTATAAACGCCAGGTTTGCCGTTGGGCTTGGTGACCTGGTCCTCGTGCAATGTGAACCAGCGGGTTCGGTGAACTTCCCTTGTCGAGTTGCGCTGCCAGGGGCCGCGCTGCTCAATCATCTGATCGGGCACAATGCTCCTTAGGCTTGGTCTTGGTGGGCAATATACGTTGCCAGGTCCTCGCGCCAATCGCGTGGGGTAAAGCCAGCGGTCTTGATCTTAGCCAGATCAAGTGTACTTTGCAAGGGGCGTGGAGCGGCTTCGGGCTTGTTCTTGAAATACTCGGCGGTGCTAATGCCCGTAACGGTGAGTTCATTGTGGCCAAGTTCCTGGAAGATGGCGCGCGTGATACCGGCCCAGGAGGCCGGCTCGCCGTCGCCCGACAGATTGTAGATACCGCTGGGTGCCTTCACCTTAAGCAAGTGCTCGATGGCGTCTACCAGCTGCTCGGTAAAGGTGAGCCGGCCGATCTGATCGTCCACCACGCTGGGCGAGATCCCCTTGGCCGCTAGGCCCATCATGGTGCGCACAAAGTTGGGCCCGTCGCCGATCAGCCACGATACGCGCAGAATGTAGTGCTGCGGCGCCGTGCCCACGGCGATGTCTCCAGCCGCCTTAGTCTGGGCATACACCCCAAGCGGCGTGACCAGCTCGTCCTCAGTGTGGGGCGAGGTGGTGCCGTCAAACACGTAATCACTCGACACATGCACCAGCGTAATCTGGTGCTGAGCCGCAAGGGCTGCCAGATTGGCCATGGCCTGAGCATTGATAGCCCAGGCCGCCCGTCGGCCCTCGGCGGTCTCGGCGCCATCGACGTTGGTGTAGGCGGCGGCATTTAAGATGACGCTCACCTGACGCCAGTCGTAACTGGCTAGGAACTCACGGTCGGTGATGTCGAAGCTGTCGCGATCTACCGCCACAGCCTTAGGAAACCGCGCTTGCAGCGCCTTGCCGAGCTGTCCGTAGGCGCCAATAATCAGTGGCTGCTTCATCTAAACCTCCATTGGCGTTACGTCTTTGAGGAGCGGGTGGGCCAAATCCTTCTCAGAGCAGATGGCTTGCTCGCGATCAATCGGCCAGTCGATGCCCAGCTCGGGATCAAACAGGTTCACAAACGTGTATGCGGCCTCCGGGCTCCAGTGGGCATTCACCAGATAGGTGTAGGCCACATTGGGTTCGAGGGTTTGGTAGCCGTTAGCCACGCCGCGTGGCACGAACACCGCCTTATCGGGTGTAATTTCTACTGTGAGCTTCTGGCCAAAGCTGGGCCCCTGGCGCAGGTCTACCCAGGCCCCCAGAACTTTACCAGTCGCTACCGAAATATACTTTTCCCACGGCTCGGCGTGCAGTCCGCGAGTAACGCCGCGCTCGGCGTTGAAGGATAGGTTATTCTGCACGATCTCAAATGCCGGCAGACCAAGTTTCTCGAGCTTGGCTTTCTGATAGTTTTCCTTGAACCAGCCGCGGTTGTCGCCCCGCAAGTCTAGGTCGATGGTGTAGAAACCGGGGATATTAGTCTCATGAACGGCAAGCTCAGCCATGATGCTTCTCCTTCGTAGACGCTACCTGCAACAGGGCGATCGATAGGCCGCCAATAGTGGAAGCTACCTGAATTTCATTCGCCAGTAGCATGGCTTTAATTTGGGTCTGGGTAAAGAATCTCTGTTCGATGACGTCTTCATCCTCATCGAGTGTAGCATCAGTTGAACGAACATTTTGAGCCAAGAACATAGCGCCCGGAAAATTGGCCACACCCACGGCCGAATACTCTGTACCTAGTAGAACCCAATTATCGCTTTCCAGGCCAGTCTCTTCGCGAAGTTCACGCTGTGCCGCTACCAACAGCTCCTGGCCGTCAGAATGGCCGGACGGAATCTCCCACATCGGCGCATCTATAGTGTACCGATATTGTCGCTGCAGTAGGATATCGCCCGCTGCATTCATGGGCACAATGTAGACCGCCGGGTGATGAATCTCAGCCACGCTGTAGATGAGAGGCTTGCCGTGATGGTTTAGAACTTCATCGCGTCGGACTCTCATCCAAGGGGTATGGTAAACCTCCTCGCTCGATTTGGTCTGCCATTTAGCCATTACTGGCCCTTCTGAGCGTAAGCGGCTTCAACCTGCTCTTTGAGCGGCTTCCACCAGGCCTCATGCGTACGGTACCAATCGATAGTGGCCGCAAGCCCGTCGCGGAAGGTGGTGTATTGCGGCCGCCAGCCGAGCTCGGTACTGAGCTTGGTGGCATCAATGGCGTAGCGCAGATCGTGTCCCGGTCGGTCGTTCACGTGGTCGTACCAGTCTCGTGGCTTGCCCATAAGCTCCAGAATGAGTTCGATTACATCTTTATTATTCTGCTCGCCGTTGGCTCCGATCATATAGGTTTCGCCAAGCTTGCCCTTCTCAATGATGGTCCAGACAGCAGCGTTGTGGTCATCTACGTGGATCCAGTCGCGCACATTTTGGCCAGTACCGTACAATTTTGGCTTCAGACCGCTCAAAACATTAGTGATCTGACGGGGGATGAGCTTCTCAATGTGCTGGCGGGGACCATAATTATTGGAGCAGTTCGAAATAGTTGCCTGCACGCCAAACGAGCGCATCCAGGCTTTTACCAGCAGATCCGAGCCGGCCTTGGTACTGGAGTAGGGGCTCGACGGATTATAAGGAGTCGTCTCGGTAAACTTGGCTGGGTCGTCCAGCTCCAGATCACCATACACCTCATCGGTGCTGATATGATGCAACCGCTTGCCGTGTTTGCGCACCGCCTCCAGGATGGTATAGGTGCCGACAATGTTGGTGTCGAGGAATGGTCGGGGATTCTTAAGCGAGTTGTCGTTGTGGCTCTCGGCGGCAAAGTGGACTACCACCTCAGTGTCGGCCACGAGCTTGTCCATGAGCTCGGTATCGCAGATATTGCCGTGCACAAACTTGATGCGGTCGCTGACCTCGGCCAGGTTAGCCTGGTCACCGGCGTAGGTTAGGGCATCAATTACAGTCACTTCATGCTCGGGCCGGGTCTTGAGGGTATGGTGCACGAAGTTGGACCCAATAAACCCCGCGCCGCCGGTAATAAGCAGTTTCATGATTTTTAGTGTACCAGATTAGCGCTCGCGGTTTTTGGCGTGCTCCTCCCATTCGCGCAGGAAATCACTGGACGACCAAAACTTGTCCAGGCCCACGCCGCTGATAATTTTGATGCCATGTTTTTGGCAGGTTTCCCATTCGGGAATGCTGGTCTCGTCCACGCGGTCGCCACCTTTGGTAAAGACATCGGGTCGCAGTTGTTCCAACGCCTTGATGACGGTTTGGTCATTCTCTTTGACCTCAAACGGCACTACATAATCAACCTCGCGCAGGGCACTCACAATGAGCAAGCGAGTGGCCAGGTCTTGGAACGGCTTGCCCTTTTTGCGGGCCAGGAAACTATCGCCGTTGACGATGACTACGAGCGTGTCGCCGTACTGTTTGCTCTCCAGAATACAACTGATATGCCCGGGATGAATAGGGTCGAAGCCGCCACTGGTCGCTACGATCTTACCGAGGTGGGGCCGTAGCGCCTCAAGCTCTTCAAAGCTAACAATCTTGGCACCGAAATCTTGGACGTGCATGGTGATCCCTCCTAGGGCCATTATGGCATAAACCGGTATAACCTATGGCATAATATGTTCAAGATGCCAAAGAAGAAAATCGCTGCCGAACCGATTAAAGAAGCGCCTATAGAGACAGTGGCGCCGCCTCCAGCCGAAGCCCCGAAATTGGCTTGGGGCTGGCGGGTGCTGGGTGGTGGCGTGGTGTTGCTTGTGATTTTGGCCGTGAGCTTTCAGTTTGTATACGGCGGCAAGATCTATCCGGGAGTAAGCGCCGATGGCGTGTATCTGGGTGGACTCACGAAAGCCGATGCTCAGGACCGGCTGGGCGATAAATTAACCACGTTCCGCGGCGCCACCCTCTCGATTGCCTACGGTAAAACCACCCTCCATGTGCCCATCAATAGCCTGAATGTCACCTATAATACGGCCAAAGTGATCGATCTGGCCTACCAGTTTGGCCGGCAGGGCAGCTGGCTGGACCGGTTGCATGCTCAGGCACGGGCGTTGCTGGGCCGGCCGAGTAACTTTGCGGCATATTCCTATGATGATTCGGTGCTGACGCCCTACATTAGTCAGGTGATGGATGATGTGACTACGCCGGTGGAGGATGCCGGCCTGAGCTTTAATAATGATAAGGCGCAGGTGACACCGGCCAAGGCGGGGGCTCGGCTGGATTTGGGTGGCCTGATGAGCAGCATTAATGATCGCCTAGCCCAGACCAGCACCGACACCGTTACGGCGCCCACCTACAACCTAGCACCAGTGGTGAGTACCGCGGCGCTCGCAGCCACCGCCAGCCAGGCCGACGGTTTTGTGTCTGGCCCTATCACGCTGACGTATGCCGGCAACACGCAAATTATTACGCCTGCTACCATCATCAGCTGGCTGACGGTCGGCCACAAATCGAATGGCGACTTTATGGTGACGCACAACCTAGCCGATCTCTACCCGGTCAGCACGACTGCTACGCTGGATTTGGGCCGCACGGCTGTGACTCAGTATGTGACCGATCTGGCTGGCCAGCTTGATCAAGCGCCGAAGAATGCCGTGCTGGCCATGCAAAACGGCCAGCTGAGCGTAACTCAGGCGAGCCATGATGGCTCCAGCGTTGACCAAACTGCGGCGGTCGATGACATCCTGGCTGCGCTTAAACAGCCGGCCGACAATCGTACCGTGACGCTAAACATCAAGACCGTTAAAGCTGACGTCAACGAGGACAACTTGTCGAGCTTGGGTATCAAGGAGCAGATTTCCGAAGGTGAGACGTACTTCCCAGGCTCACCTAGTACTCGGCTCACCAATGTCCGCGCCGGCGCGTCCAAGTTCAACGATGTGTTGCTCAAGCCCGGTGAAGTGTTCTCGTTTGGCGCGTTGCTGGGCGATGTTGGCCCTGAGACAGGCTACGTGCCCGAGCTGGTTATTCTAGGGGATCATGAGGAGAAGCAGTACGGCGGCGGCCTCTGCCAGGTTAGCTCCACGGCCTTCCGTGCCGCCTTGCAGGCCGGTCTGCCCATTTTGGAGCGTGTCAATCATGCCTTTGCCATTAGCTACTACACCTGGCCGTACTCGGCGCCAGGCGTCGATGCCACCATTTATTATCCCTCGGTTGATTTTAAATTCAGGAACGATACTGGCAGCTACATCTTGATCCAGACCATCATGAGTGGCTATGACCTCAAATTTGACTTCTACGGCACCAAAACCAAGACCGGCGTCATTCGCGGGCCCAACTTTGTCACCGGCTCTAACGATGCCACGCAGCCTTCGCACACCGTGTTTTATCGCGACGTGCTAGACTTGGCCGGCAATGTCATTAAAACCGACAAGTTTGATACGTATTACAAGTCAAGCAAGGATTTCCCGATCCAAAAGCAGTTCAATTGACAGCCCAGCGCTTTCCCGCTAATCTGGGAAGACTTTAGCGTACCTCGACATCCCGCACGAAAGGGGGTGCGTCATGCGCAGACGAGCGATGGGGCAGGAGACCGAATATGGCCGGTCGGTGCTGCTCGATGGCCGGAAAACCTATGATGCCAATGAGCATCTAGCGACCATTACCGGCAAAGTGGCCCAAAAGGTGCTGCCAATGAAGGGGCAGTTTGCTGCCAATGGCGCGCGAATCTATCTAGACATCAACGGGCATGTGGAGTATGCCACTCCTGAATGCGATCTCATCGATGACCTGGTGGCGCATGTACTAGCTGGTGATCGCATCTATGCTCAGTGTGTGGAGCGATACCTGGCGAGCAATTACCGTGGCCAGGAAATCATGCGTAAGCTACAGATCAATCTGTACCGCAATAACCTTTCCTGGCTGTCCGATGGGTCGCTCGATACCCATGGCACGCACGAGAACTACCAAGTTAGGATCGGCGAAGATGCTAAGGTGCGTGACATCGCTGAGCCGCTGATGGCGTTTCTGGTGGCGCGGCAGCTGATAGTAGGTGCCGGTCGTTGGCGACTTGGCCAAGACGGCCGTCTACTCATGGATCTAGCTCAGCGCTCACCTTTTATAGTGAACGACATCGGTAGCGCCACTACCACGGGGCGGGCTATCGTCAACACGCGGGAAGAGTCCCATGCTGGAGCTGGCAATATGCGGCTTCACTTGATTCTGGGTGACAATAACCCTCTGGCGCACCAGCTGGCGCTGAAGTATGCCATGACTGCCGTTATCCTTACGATGATTGAAGAGGAGCGGCTTAAGTGGGTGGTTATCCAGGATCCAGTTGCGGCGTTATGGGCCATCAATTGCGATCCGCGGGTACGGATTCCGATGCATGGACGACGTGCCATGACAGCCTATGACATGATGCGCTATTACCATGACCAATCGGCTGAGTTTGTGGCTGCCAATGAAGAGATGGCGCAGTACCGGCCTCATATTGAGCGCTGGGGTGGGCATCTAGACCGTCTGGCCCGGTCGTGGAGCTGGGATGACCACTACGGTGAACTCTGCTGGGCCACCAAGGCGGTGCTGCTGCAAAAGGCATTGGAGCGCGCCAAGACCGGCGACGCCTCGCCCGAGGAGCTCGCTCTGCTGATCGACAAGCGAGAGCTGTCGATGTATCAGATAACTGGTCAGCGGACAGCCATGCATATTCTGCAAGAGCGGTTTGGCGGCTATGATGAGCTAGCCGTCCGTCGTGCGCTCACCACACCTCCGTCCACCACTCGGGCACATCCTCGAGGGCTGTTGGTAATGCACCCCGGTACGACCTTCGATCCGGTTGGTGGTTGGTCGAAAGTTAAGCTCAGTAGTGGTCAGATACTGTCACTGCCCGATCCGCTCGATTCGAGCTTGCCCGAGGGAGCACCTCGGGACCTGGCAGCGTAACTGTCGGTAGTCCCCCTCAGCCAGAGGGGGACTATTCATGTCGAGCGATAAACCTCTTGACTCTTCGGATTTTGTTCGGTAGAATAAGAGCAAGTTAAGCCACAGGAGGGTTATCGCCATGGCCGAGCCATTAACCAAACGTCAAAAAGAAGTTCTCGATTATGTTACTCAATTTATCGAGTTGCATGGGTATGCACCGAGCTATCGCGAGATCGCAGCCCACTTTAATTACGGCTCAGTTGCAACGGTGGCCGAGCATATTGAATCGCTCGTTACCAAGGGCATGCTTCAAAAAGGCGACAACGAGGCGCGCTCAATTCAGCTAGTGAAAGCTGATCACATCGATGCCACACCCAGTATCGGCTTACCTATCCTCGGCCTTGTAGCTGCTGGCCAACCGATCGAGACCCTAGGCGTTCACCCAGAGACACTCGAGGTACCGCCCTTTATGGTCGGCCGGCGTAATTCATACGTTCTACAAGTTAAGGGTGATTCCATGATTGAAGAAGGTATCCACACCGGCGATTATGTAGTCGTCCAAGAGAAAGACGTGCCCTCCAATGGTGAGATGGTTATCGCGCTGATTAACGGTGGTGAGGCTACCCTAAAACGCTACTACAAAGAGAAAGGCCATATTCGTTTGCAGCCGTCAAACTCGGCCATGGAGCCAATTATTATCAAGCAGGGTACACCCATTCAGATCCAAGGCGTAGTCATCGGCCTCATTCGGAAGTACTAATGAGCCGGCGAACTTCGCAACGATTTGAGTGTCAGCTCTACATCTCAGCGCATGGCTTTATGCCGATCTTGCCGCAGCCAGCAGAGCCACGTCGAGCCATAGCCCTGGCACCCATAGAATATGCTGAGCTCATCGACCCCGGTTTTCGCCGTCTCCTTGCGGCCTTCAACACCATTCCCGAAGCTATCTAAAATTTTGTGCAGGTAGAATAAGCTTAACTTGGTTTAGGACTGAGTATCTGGTCGTTGGTTAAGCCGCTCTAGTACCTTGCGGTACAGATCCTCAATTGTCCAATCGGCCTTTACGAGAAAATCGTAAGCATTGTTATTGACCGCTTCGTAAACTTTCTCGGAGTCACTCAGGTTCGTGAGGATAATCACAGGTGTCTTCTGGCCCTCTTTGCTGTCGCGTAGTTTCTGGAGCATTGTCATGCCGTCCATCTTGGGTAGGATGAGATCGAGAAGAATAATATCAGGGCGGTGTTTTGTGGCAATGTCCAGACCATCCTGGCCATTCTGAGCCGTCATAACATGAAAACCCTCGGTCTGAAACTTATCGACCAGGACTTGTAATAACTCTGGCTCATCCTCGATAATGGCAATGGTTTTATCGACTGCTGGCATGAGACTTGAACTCCTTGGGGTTAGTAGTACTGGATACGGGACCGGCCGGCTGGGGCGGAATGGTGATGTAGAATGTGGTGCCCTTGTTCTCCTCTGAAGTAAATGATATTTTGCCGTTTAGGTGCTCAATGATAGATTTGGTGACGTATAATCCTAGGCCAGAGCCATCGGTTGCAATACGTCTGGCGTTGTCGGCCCGGAATAATTTACCAAAGATTTTGGCTTGCTGATTCTTAGGTATGCCGTAGCCGGTATCGGCTACAGTTAAGCTAAGGCCGCCGGCTTTAATGGCGATGGAGACCGTAATATGACCTTCGGCTGGGGTGTAGCGAACGGCATTTGAAAGCAGGTTTTGCAATACAATCCGAATTGATTCAGGATCAATCAAGATCGGCCTTGGTTTACGGGGAGTGGTGTTGATGGTAACGACCAGCTGCTTCTGGCGGATAAGCGGCGCGAGATCGCTGATAACGGTTTGGGCGGCTGCGGCAACATCAAGAAGCTTGGGCAACAAGTGCATGGAGCCCATTTCCAGGCGCGAGACGCTAAGAAGCGCATCAACGAGTTCAATCATGCGCTGGTTGGCGCTGTGAATTGTGGCTAAGTAGTGCTGGAGCTTTGACTCAGCCTTGAGCTCCGGTTGAGCTAAGGCTGTCTCGCTATACCATTTAATAGTTGTAAGGGGTGTTCGGAGTTGATGGGAGGCAATGGAGATAATCTCATTTTTTGAGCGGTCAAGGTCGATCTCGTCGGTAATGTCACGAAAGGCACTCACGGCGCCGATCACCCGCGAGCCCAGCCGGATGGGGGTAGCCACAATACTCACTGGCAAGGTGCTACCGTCCACTCGCACAAACGATAGGTGTGCCGACAAACCACTATCGATTCGCTCACCCCTGTAGAGAGCGGCCATGATGGGCCGGTTTGGCCCTTCAATAAGGTGGCCAAACCGATCTTGAAGCGGTGCCACCTCAAAGTAGGATCGGCCCAGGGCGGCCTGACGATCCCAGCCGAGCAGATCGGCCGCAATCTGATTGATGAAGGTAACCCGTTGCTCGTGATCCATGGTGATGATACCTTCACCAAGGCTGCTCAAGACGGCTTCATCAAGCGCTTTGTCATTAGCCAGGGCTTCGTTGGCTACACTTAGCCGCTGCACCGATTCTTCGTTTGTGGCGATCTTTTCCCGCACCACATCGAGCATGAGCTGAACGCCAACAAAAAACTCGCTGAGTTCGTCTTCGTGACTAGGGATGGGCACATTGTGCGTAAAATCGCCCACGGTAGCGCGAGCAAAGATTGGTTCAAGTTGAGCTAAACTCTTCTGAATATGCCGACGGTAATGTTCAAAGTCAGTAGACGCCATTATACTCGCCAGATAACTGACGCCTCCGGACGGGCATCCCTAGATATAATTGGCCGAGCATACATCCCAAGTTTGATTAAAAACTAAAAATATCGTAGCAATCGGCGGGGCACTCGCTAAGATAGTAGGCGCCGA
>JARIHM010000039.1 GCA_029288275.1 Candidatus Saccharimonadota bacterium
GCTGGTATCGGTGGCGCTCGTGGGCGGAGCCATCGGTTGGTGGATTGAATCGCAACAAAAGCCGGCACCAACCAAGAATCAAACCATCCAGACCCTTACGCCCCAGCAATTGCAGCAGCTTTCTGACTTGGGCACTAATCTGGGCACCAGCAATCAAACCCTCAATATTGGTGCCAATGCACTGTTTCGGGGCACGGTTAATGTCATTTCTGACCTGACAGTGGGCGGCCGGTTTAATGCTAATGGTGCGGTCACACTCAGCCAGCTCAATATTACCGGCACCACCGCCCTCTCTGGCCTGAGCGTAGGCTCCAATCTGACTGTCAGCGGCGCCACCACGTTGCAGCAGGGTCTCACCGTGAGTGGCCTGACGGCCATCAACGGCGGCCTCAATGTGAGCGGAACAGCCAGCGTCAATGCGCTCAATGCCAGCAGTATCTCGGTCACCAATCTGTCGATTTCTGGCCCGTTGCTTATTAGTCACATTGTAAGCCAAGGCGCTGCGCCTAGTGGCTCAGCCGGCACCGCCGTAGGCGCGGGCGGCACCATGAGCATAAGCGGCAATGATACGGCCGGCACCTTGAATATTAACACCGGCAGTAACCCGCCGGCCGGCGTGCTGGCCACGGTGGTATTCCGCGGCGCCTATACCGGCACGCCGCACATTCAGCTAACACCCTTAACCGGTGCCGCCGCCGGTTTACCAGTGTATGTAACCCGCACCGCCACTGGCTTCCAGGTGCACACGGATGTTGCCCCGCCTGCGGGGGCCGTCTTTGCCTTTGATTACCTTGTAGCCCAGTAGGACTACCACATGCTTTTAGGCTGAGGCTGACTTATACAGTTCACCTACCCCCTAGGGCGCCGTGTCGAGCAAACAGCCGTTAGCCGGCGTTGGGTTGCAGCCAGTATCAGTAAATGAGGCACCGTGCCGCAAGCGCCGTGAGGGGTTGGCGTGATAGTACAGACTAATGTCCGTAACAGCCGTTTGTGCATACCCTGTAGCGCCAGCATACGATACATCGGGGAATGTGCCCGACCGACTGTCATCGAGCGTGATAAGGAACAAGTAGTTGAGCGCCACACCAACGTTCGTGCCGCTCGAATTGAGTGCCTGCACCGTGTAATAATTCCCAAAGATAACGGGCCGAATCAGCTGGGCCACGCCCAGCACGGGGTCAGTTGAACTGGCTGTTTGGAGCTTGAATTCTACGGCCGCGCCCGGGCCATTAATAGCGCCGTTAAGTACCACCTGCGTGGGCGAGGTATCTACCTGGGTGTTATATAGCTTTGAGTAATGCCCCACTCGCGAAATCACCTGCTGGCCGGCAGATTCATCTGAGGTGAGGAGGCCACCAGTAGTACATACACCGCTCGTGAGCGTGCAACCACCCACAACATAGAAATAGCCGTCAAACCAAGATACGGTGCCGTGAGCGTGCGCACCGGCCATAGCGTTGGCCGAGCGCTGCACCGTCCCCAATGTGCCATTAGCATTGATATCGGCGTAGGTCACTTCGGTGTTATTGCCCTCATCGCCGATGAAATACATGTAACCATTGGCGCCGACCGCTTGACGCGCCACCATGCCACGGGCCACATCGGTGGTGTAGGTAAAGGAGTTTAAGGTGCCATCGCTATTTTGACTGGCAAATTGGACATCAGTTAGATTATTGGTTCCGTCGGTGCCGCCAATAACATAAAGCCGGCCATTATACCCCACGATACTCAGGCCCGAGCGAGCTGTAGTAAATGAGCTTGTAGTGGCCCAAGAGCCCAAGCTTCCATCAACTGTACTAAGCTGAGCATAGTAGACGTCGCTCTTCTTAGTTCCCGAACCATTATCACCACCTGCCACATACAAATAGCCGTTTAAAACGGCGGCGCCAAAACTATTGCGCTCGGCGCCGCTGGGCAAATCGGCGTTGCTCCAGCTGGCACCCAATGCGCCAGTGTTGCTAATGGTGGTATACGACACGGTGCCAACAGCCGCCGAGCTATCGGTCTGGCCACCAAGCACATACAAGTAGCCGTTATAGGCTACAGCCTGTAGTAGTGATCGGCCAGCAGGCAAGCTCGTAGCCGAGGTGGTCCAGCTCCCCAGCACGCCGGGGGCATTACCGTCGGGACCGATCTGGGCATACCGAATCGTGCCGGAATTTGAACCAGACGTGCATACCCCTGAAGTATAGGCTGTGCAGCCCCCAATCTGATATAAGTAGCCGTTGTAAGCCACGGTGGCATGATCAGCCGTGGCAGTAGGCAGCGCCGTCACGCTACTAAAACTGTTCGTCTGGCCGGTGCCACCATTATTGGGCAGGAATAGTTCGGTAGTATTGGCCGCCGTCACGAGCGCTGTGCAGGTCTTAAAGCTAGTGGTTGAGCCACCAGTAGTACAGCCGCCCATGACGTACATGTTGCCACCATAGCTCACAGCCGTGGCGTTCGACCGCGCCGTAGCCAAGCCAGCCGTCCCCGAGCCTAGGTTACCGATATTGGTTGCCACAAAGGTACCCGGCGCGCCAGTAGACGGATCAAGCGCCGTCCAGTAAATGGATGCCGTGGCGGTGGCGGTGGCGTTTAGCCGCCCACCAAAGCTATAAATATACCCATTATGAACAAACCCACCAGAATAAATACGCCGGTCCGTCGTTGCAGCGCCTTGATCGTATGAGTTCACGGTTGCGCTCAACGTGCCGTCATTATTAATAGTGAGCTGTTGCACCGCCCCTGAGGCAGCGGTATTGCCGATCCAGGTATATGTACCCGTAGCCGTACTCATGCCGCCCACCACATAAATCCAGTTGCCCCAAATGCCGCCATAGTGACCCCAGCGAGCCGTAATCGTAGTGCCAGAGGTACTCCAAGTGCCAAGCGCTCCCGAGCTACCAATTTGGGAAATGTACACACTTCCCGATACGGTAGTACTCCCCCGTCCGCCCAGAACGTAGATAAAGTTATGCCAGAGAACGCTCGTAGAAAACGCCTGGGCTGATGGTAGGCTATTGGTCTCCTTAGACCAGGTGCCGCCGAGCGTACCATCACTATTTTGGGTGTCTGATAAGATCGACGACATGTACGTATCAACACCGGCGTTAAGTTCGATGCCGCCAATGACGTAGATCTTATTGTTGTAAGCTACCACGGTATGCCCCATCCGCCCGGCGGTATTGCCATCCGGCGAGGTTAGAGCCGTAGTAGTATTCCAAGTACCTGTGGTGCCGTTAGCGTTAATGGGTGCATAATCCACAATAGTGCTATACGACGTACAGCTCGTAACCGAACAGCCGCCAATGTAATACAGGTAGCCGTTGAGCGCCACTGCTTGAGCGTAGTATCGGGGCGTAGCGGGATGGTTGTTATCGTACGGTGCGGTGGTCTCGATGGTTTGTATACCACGATCGAACCGCCCCACTGGATCGATGTTGGTAATGAAGGTACCAACGAGCTGAGTGGTACAGTTATTAGTAGCTGTTTCGGCACTACAGCCGCCCACAAAGTAGAGGTGGTTACTGTAGGCTGTGACTCCAGCCGGCATGCGCGAGTTAAAACCACCGTTGTTATACGGCACAGTACTCTGCCACTGGCCAATGGTGCCGTCGGCATTAATGACCGCATATTGGGTATCACCCAAAAACGTACCACAAGGTTCAGCTGCGCCGGTACAACCGCCAAAGACATACACATAGCCATTATTAATGAGCATGCCGTGGTCGCGCCGAGCCGTCGGGAAAGCGGTAGTGGAAATCCAGGCACCCAGCGACCCATCGCTTTGGATGGGTGCATATTCCACTGTGTTGATGACGGTGGAGGTAGAAGTTTGACCGCCGGCTATGTACACAAAGCCGTTATAAGCCGCACCGCGGAACTTACTGCGAGCGCTCGTGAGGTTACCGGTAGCCGAGGAAGTTGATAGCGTCCAAGTACCAACCGTGCCATCACCATTAATACGCGCCCACTCAATAGTACTCACAGGCGTAGCATTGTTTGTGCCGCTCGTACCGCCCATTACATACAGCACGCCCTGGTAAATAGCGCCAGCCGGGTAGTCGCGCACTGTATTGAGACTGCTCGTATAGGCCCAGGCACCCACCGAGCCATCCGAGTTAATCTTGGCATATTCTACCGAGTGGCTTGCAATAATAGGCACACCTGAGTCGTCCTGGCCACCTACGGCATAAAGGTAGCCATTAAAACCAAAGGTCACGAGGCCTTGGCGGGCAGTCTGAAGCAACGATGTTTGCGTCCAGGTGGTGGGTGTGGAACCACCAAGCGCCCCGGTGGTTGGGTTGAGGGAAATATAGCGCACGTCATTGGTGGTGGTACCCGAGGTGCAGCCCGTGCCCGAGTTGGCGCAGCCAGTACCGCCACTGCCGCCGCCAATGAGATATAAGTAACCATTATAGGCCACGAGCGAGGCAGCAAACTGAGCGTACACCAAGTTTGGCGCACTGTTTGGCGTCCAGCCTGGCGTAGAGCCGCCCACCAGCGCTTGGCGACCCACCTGATCACTCACTGAGAGGTCGATATTGTCATCGATGGAACCAAGCACAAAATCAGTGGTGCTCGTAAGGAGAAAGGTCGGGTCGATCGATAGCGGATAATGAGCTCCGCGCAGGCCCGCCACGTGCACGGTTAAGGTACGGCCATCAAGCGCAAACCGGGCGCGCGCCGTGCTTGCCCGGCCAGTCTCGCGTATTACCGGCGCGGGAATGCGGAACATCAGATAGGTTTTAGCAGCGCCCACCCGCGCTTTATCTACCAGGGTCCGATCATTGTCGCTACCGTAGGAGATGTTGCCAAACAGCTCCGGCGAGCCCGTATAGAAGCCAATGCTGCCGTCGTCTTCCAGACGGGGCTGCACTGAGTCGGGCACATTCAGGCCATAGGCGATGTCCAGCGTATCGTGCTGCGGTGCCGAGGTAAGCACCACGTCTTCCTTGAGGCCGTTGCCCTTAGGCGTAAAGATCAATTGCGCCGCCTGATCCTTAAGCGGATAGATAACCCGACCGTCGGCTGCACGACCATTCAATAGGCCAAGTTGCGGAGTAAACGTTACCGACACATCGTTCACATTGTCGTGCACCTCAATGCCCTTACTAGGATCATCTGGTAAGGTGGCAGTATAGAGCTGCGTGTCCTTTTTGCCGCCAGCTCCCACCGATGCGGCAAGCTTATCTTTCATGCCAGCGTGAGCGTCGGTTTCGCCTTCGGCGTTAAAGACGTTTGCCTGTTTGGCGCCATCATAGCGTAGCTTACTCTCAAGATGGGGCGCCGGGTTTTCAGTAACGGCCGTCGTGGCATCATTCAGCCGATAGCGCTCATTGGTGGCAACCCAGTTGGCAATCGGCGCAACAATGCCAGCCAGCAGCAAGCCAATAGCGGCAGCATGAACAGGCTTGCGCACATCGATCCGCCGGACCGCTGCCACAAGCTTCGTCCAATGCAGGCGCGCCAAGCGCCTCCGCCAGCCACGTACGTTTTTAATGAGTACGTTCCCTGCCATAAGCTTTATTATACGCATTTCCCTACCACCGCGTCAGATAAGGCAATGTAATCGGTCCCAGGCGTACGTCACCCGTAGTGGCGGCGGCTGTCATATGGATGCGAATAACCATATTCGATCCCTGGGTGTAGGTACCGGTAATGGCCGGGGTAGTTACGCTGCGAGCCGTCCAGGTAGTACTGACGGTGAGCGCCGAAGCGTTGTAGTTGGTGGCGGTGGTGCCAGCCGTATCGGTAATGGTGACACTCATGGAACTACCGGTACTGCCGTAAGTGTAGAACGTAGGCGTGCCGGTCCAGGCACTAAAGTCGTCGGGCACCGGCAGCGTGAGCACCACATCGTAATCTTGCGCCGTGCCCTGGCTGGTCACCCACTTGTAGTACCCGAAGCGCTGCGTGCCATCAAAAGCGGCTGTCATGGTACCGGTATTACTTGAGCCATCGGCGTCCAGCACGGCGCCAGCAAATTCCGGTGTCAACCGGACGGCCGCGCTATGACGGGCATTACCGTTAAGGGTTAGTTCGTGGGTGCTAGCGCTAAAGCTTGCATTATTCGTGGCATCACCTACCTGCAGCAGGTTAGCCAGTTCGGTAGTACCACTCACATAGAGTGCGGCCGTAGCATTGCCTGAGCCATTACCCAGTGTTGGCGTACCAGTACCTACCTTGACTTTAAATGCCGAGGTATCCACGGTCATAAGCGAGCTTGAGGAGCTGCCGCCCAGGTAAGCCGTACCGCTCGTTTGGACCTGAAAAACGGTAGAGGCGCTGGCCTGGAGATTCACCAGGGTGGTACCGGCGGTCTTGTTGATAAAGATGGAGGCATTGGAGTTGGCGTCAGCCTGAGCGCTACCAGGAGCCAGCTGAATGTAGCCGGCGGCGTAGTAAGCAGCATAGGTGGTACCACAGGTGCTCGCGTTGGTAGAGCAGATCTGGTACGTACCGGCGGCGGCATTGGCAAACTGGTACACCACATTGGCCGTGGGGTTGGCAAAACCCAGCTGAATGGTGTTGGTACCATTGGAAGCCGTGAGGGTGGAGCTCGTGTTGCCCTGCAGGCTGAGCGTACCGCCGCTGCGACCAATGCTGACGGTGCTCGCGTTCGTGGTGCCAATACTCAGCGAAACCGCCGCATTCGCATCGATGGTGCCAGCGGTGTTGAACTGGAGGCTCGAGAGGCCACTAACTGCCCCGGCATTCGTAATGCCGCCCGAGTTGTTATTGAGGCCGGTAGAGATGCTGGCGCCGCCGTTGGCCGTGAGCGTGCCGGTGACCGTAACGTTGTTATTGAAGGTGCCTGTACCGGTAACGGTGAGACCACCAGCGCTAACCGTGAGTGTGGAGGCGCTGGTGACAGTGCCGGTAAAGCTAGCCGCTGAGCTGATGGTTTGACCGTTAATAGTACTGGCCGTAGTGACCGCGCCAGCGGCATTGACGCTAAACTTGCTGGCTTCGCTGCCGCTGGCGCCGCTCCACAGGTCGATCAGGTTGCCACTGACCGAGGCGTTGGTGAGCTTGGCAAAAATGAGCGCATTGCTCGCCGCCGGGTTGGCCGCCGCCACTACGGTGAGGGCTGAATTGGTGCCAGCGCCGTTATCGACCTTAAGCGTGCTGGTGCTGGCGCCGCCACTGTTGGTAAGCGTGAGCAAAGTGCCGTTGGTAGCCACGTTCACGTTATCAGTTTCGGCCACCCCCTTACGCAGGTAGCCAGTGCTGCTAGCGCCGCAGGAATTCAGATCGCTCGTACAGATGGTGTAAGTGGAGTTAGCCGTGGGGCTGGCAAACTGATAGGTGCCGCTGCCATTGATGGTGGCAAAGTTGACAGTGACCGTGTTGGCGCCCGTGGTGGCGGTGAGCGCCGAGCTGCCATTACCTTGCAAGCTGAGCGCCGCGCCCGACCGGCCCACCGTCGTGCCCGACGAGTTAGTCGTGCCAATACTGACCGTACCGGCGGTGCCCGTGGCGGTGCCAGCATCAAGGCTCACATTGCCCGAGTTCGAGGTAGCACCGGCAGCATTACCCGACCGCAACGTCAGAGCGCCAGAATTGGTACTACCCGCATTGGTATCGGCCGAATTCACCAACGGCGCCACTAGCGCGGTACTAGCCGTGTAGGTGGTACCGCCAGAAATCGTCGAGTTAAGCGAGATACTCGTAGCGCCAGAGATCGCCCCGGCGTTCGTAATGCCACCACTATTATTATTGAGTCCGCCAGAAATGCTAGCCCCACCCGCACTCACCGTAAAGGCACTACTCACCTGCAAGGTGCCCGTGACGCTTGAGTTGCCCGTCACCGCGATGCCGCCCGAGCTCACCGTCACAGCCTGCGCGCTCGTAACCGTACCCGTAAAGTTGGCCGCCGAGCTAATAGTCTGGCCATTAAGCGTACTGGCAAGCGTGGCTGCCCCGGTGGTATCCACTTTAAACTTGCTAGCGCTGTTGAGCTGCAAATCCACCAAGTTGCCCGTGATGCCCGTGGCGCCATTCACCAGCAAAGCGGCCTGACCAGCACTGGGCGTGGTATTCTGCGTGATCGATAGTGCCGCGTTAGTGCCGGTGTTTTGCAGCTGCAGGTTACCGCCAGCGCTGGCACTAGTTTGCGAGAAGGTATATTGATAACCCGCAAAGCCGCTGGTCGATGTTTGGTTCGAGGCTGGGTTCTGTAGCAAGTAGCTACCAGCCGCCTGATATGTACCACTACAAGTGCTGGCCGTAGTGGTACAAACGGTGCCACCAGCGTTCGGGAACGTAATGGTGTTATTAGCGGTAGGCGTAGCGGCATTCACGGTAGTAGTAAAACCACCTGACGAGAAGAGCAATGAGGTGCCACTGGCGCCGGTGCCGGCTAACCCTTGAATAGTAACCGTGGCACCGCTCCGGCCAACATTTACATTTGGCGCATTGTTGGCACCAATATAAATGGTGCCAGAGAAGCCCGTGCCCGTCTTGGCGCCCGTATCAATGTTAACGTTACCCGAGCTCGTGTTGGTACCGCTTCCATCGCCGGTCTTAAGATTAAGCGTACCGGTACTGAGTGCGCTACCACCAGTCACATTGCCAGTCGCCACCGTCACGTCGCCCGAGCTGGCCGAGCTTGAGTTAGTTGACTTGAGCGACACGCCGCCCCCACCCTGGATCGTCAAAGTACCCGACGCGCGGTTAATGTCGGTGCCAATTGTGCCAGTAAAGGCCAAGCCATTCGTGAGCGTACCATTGGTTTGGGTGATATTAATGCCATTGGTAGTAGTGCCACCAGCGCTACTACGATTCACCAGCAGACCATTGGTGATCGTGCCGGAAGTGTTGCCTAGGACATCAGTGATGCCATCACCAGTTTGAGCAGTACCGGCCGTCACCGCCAAAGTGCCGGCGGCCGTGTAGGCCAGCGTCCGTCCACCTTGGCCGTTAAAGTCAGCCAGGTCACCGCTTTGGTTGGTAGTGGAATCAACCGTTAAGCCAATGTCCGTAGCGGCCGATGTAGCAATACGCAGTTGCTGGCCAGTACTGGCCGCCTCACCAATCCCCACCGCGTTATCAAACGTGGCCTTACCCGAGATGAAGTGCAGTTGGCCAAAGGCGTCGAGCGTCAGCATTGCCACATTATTGTTGTCGACTACCTGGATAATATTGGCGCTCTGGCTAGCTCGCTCCTTTAAGCTCAGTGTCACGCTAGCATCAGCCGCACTCTGAATGGCAATGTTGGCGTTGGCCTGCACATTGCCGCTCGAGCCTTCATTCACAATGTAGTTGCCAGCACAGGTCGTAGAGCCAGTAGCGCTCGAGCACAACGTGCCAGTTTCATTGGGTAGCGTCAGCGTTTGCGTACCCGTGGGATTAGCCTGACCCACCAAATTAATGGTGCCACTAGCCGCTGTGGCGCCTTTAAAGCCAATGGCCCCGGTAGCCGAACCTGTGGCGCCCAGTGTAAGAGCGCTACTACCCTGAATGGTTACCGTGCCTGTAAAGTTGGCTGCGCTCGAGATAGTTTGGCCATTAACGGCGCCCGAAGTGCTAATGGTGGTGATGCCGGACAAAGCGCCGGCGCTCGAAACATCGAAGTTAGTCGAGTCAATCACCAGCGGCGCACTGCCTCCGCCCAGCGTGATAGTGCCGGTGGACGTGCCGGTGTTAATGCTAGTGTTATTGTTGGAACTGGCGTTTAGGCTTACAGCACCGCCAGATTGCGTGAGGGCACCACCGGCTGTGAGCGTTTTGCCTGTAGCTACCGTAAGTGCACCATTCACGGTTGTGGTAGCCGAGGCAGCACCAATACTCACGGCTGTAGCGGTACCCGTACCCACACTGAGCGTACCGGCAGCGGGCACATCAATGAGTGGCGTCAGCAGCGAAACATCGGCACGGCCAGTGCCTGAAATCCAGAAGTTGGAGCTAGCCTGCTGAGCAGCATTTTGGTTTTGAATGTAACTGGCCGAGGTACCCGTTGCAAAACCGCAAGCAGCCGAGGCCTGCAAACAAACAGTGCCGCTGGCATCGGGAAGTGTGATGGTTTGTGCACCGGTGGGATTTGCCTGGCCGATCAAAGTGATACTGCCGCTCGCAGCCGTGGCGCCTTTAAAGATCTCAGCGCCCGTGGCACTCCCGGTCACGCCCAGAGTTAGCGCATTACTTCCCTGCACGGTTAGGGTACCGGTAAAGACCGCTGATGAACTAATAGTCTGACCATTAATGGCACCTGAAGTGGCAATGGTAGTAATGCCCGATAGTGCACCAGCCGCTGATACATCAAAGTTGGTCGAGTCGATTACCAGCGGCGCCGAGCCGCCGCCAATTGTCACCGTACCAGTAGACGTACCTGTGTTGATATTCGTGGGATTATTTGAGCTAGCGTTTAGGCTAGCCGTACCGCCAGACTGTGTCAGTGCTCCGCCAGCCGTGAGCGTTTTGCCGCTAGCCACCGTTAATGCACCGTTCACGGTGGTAGTAGAGCTGGCCGTACCAATGCTCACCGCCGTGGCCGTGGCTGTGCCCACGCTAAGAGTGCCAGCACTAGCCGTGTCCACCAGCGGAGCCAAGAGACTGGTGGCAGCCGTCACCGTGCCAGTAAAGCTGGCCGCCGAGCTAATCGTCTGGCCATTGATAGTACTGCTGGTACTCACCGCCCCGGCTGTGTTCACGCTGAACTTACTCGCTCCACCCACTTGTAAATCGATCAGGTTGCCACTGGGGCTGCCGGCTGTATTGTTTGCCACAATCAGAGCGCTTCCCGAGCCAGGGTTGCCACTGGCTGTTACCAGCAAAGTGTTGCCAGTATTGGTGCCGTTGTCCAGCTTGAGCACACCACTCGCCACCGCCGAGCTACTATTAGTAAAGCCATACAGATAATTCGCGGCCGTTACGGCAAAGCTGGAAGTATCGGCGGCATTCTTGGCCAGGTAGCTGCCGGCAGCTTGATAGGTACCGCTACATGTACTGGCTACGGTAGTGCAGAGGGTGCCGCCAGCGTTCGGGAATAGGATGCTGTTATTGGCCGTGGGCGTCGTAAAGCCAACGGTGGTCGTAAATGATCCGTTTGTAGCGGTAAGGGTACTACTGCTATTACCCTGCAGCGTATAGGGTGTGGTCGTGCGGCCGATGGTGACACTGGTGGCCGTGGTCGTGCCGATTCCCAGGGCCACCGCCGTGGCCGTATCAACCAACGGCGCCTGTAAGCTTGTAGCCGCCTGTACGCTACCGGTCACATTGAGCGAACCGCTCTGCGCCGAGCTGGGACTAAGCTGGGCAAACTGCGCCGCCGTCAGGCCGCCGAGCTTCTCGGAGTTAAAGGCGTACGGCGCGGCCGTAAACTGAATCCGCGGGCTCATTTCCCCATCGCTATTAAAGTTAATACCCAAAAAGATGTTGTCGGTATTAAAGTCGACGGAACCGGGCAAACTGGTTAAATCGCCAAGGTTGGTCTGGAATACTCCATCTGTCACCGTGAGGCTCTTGGATTCAGTCCAAATCGCCGCTCCCCCGCTACTCACGCTGTAGAGCTTAAAGACAAAGGTGTAACTACCGTCCGTCACATTGGTGCCGTTGGAGTTTACTACCTTACCCTGGAAGTTGATGGTGTGATTAATGCCGGTAGCAGCAATGGCGCTCGGCGCCGGGATAAGCGACCCAAGAGCACCAACGGCTACGCCAAAAAGACCAACCGCCAAAATGGCCCTGGTCACTATGTGACGCGGTTTTATCCCCGCCAGTACCCGGAATCTGCGACTCGTTACGAGACGACTGGGTAGCTGCACTCCATCACACAGTTATGGCTTTATTGTACGAATTACATCAGCTAAGCACAAGGGGTTTCATAGTCTAAATTCAGATAAAAAGAGCCCATCCGGCTATAGCCGGATGGGCGTATCGGTTACTCTACGGGATACTCAAGCACATGAACGAGCCAGGGCTTGGGCCAGCAGTCCGAGAACTGAACGGTTGTTGGCTCCACCAACCAGAAAGTCTCGCCCGGCTGGTCCTTGAATGGCCGCGAACCCGGCAACTTGCTGTAGTGAGCCGGCTCGTACTGCGCCAGCTCGGTACCCGCCAACTGACGAGCACGACCCTGGAGCTGTACGGTCAAGCGGCGCACCGGGTCAGTCACGGTAACAGCCACCTGCGGATTGGTCTCCAGATGCCTAAACTTGCGCGAAGTCTCGGCCGTACCAAATATCACACGCAGGCCCTGGTGAGCCGAGAACGCCACCGTGGCACCGGATGGCATGCCGTCCGGGCTGACTGTTGACACCATACAGTGGCTCTGCAAAGCCAGGAAATCCAGAATATCCGGCTCCGAAGGCGGCCAATTGAACTCAAGCTGCGTAGCGCAAGACCAGTCATCGAGCTGGCTTACTACCTGGTTAATCTCCGCCGGTTCAAGCATGATGGCATCCTCAGCCACATAACAGGCCTGCAGAGCGCAGCCAGCTTCGGCGTCGTACAACACAAACCGTTGCTGGCCCTCATCGGCCAGGAGAAGTCGCGGGCAGCCGGGCCGCAAGAGACCAAACCACACAGGCGTAGTCCAGACTGACGCATCGTCAATCTGCACTAATACCGGTTGACCATCGTAGAGCCCGCCATCCTGGATGGCCCGGAGTGACTGCGCCAGCTCGTAGCCCAACCGTCGCTGCAGCGCCTGATCAATTTCAGACCGCGCAATCTGGACTGGACACGACATCACGATGCCCATCTGTAACCTCCCCATCTAGAAGAGCTTATGGCTTAAGCCAACACCTGGCGAATGACGCGGGGCTCCGGGCCCCAATCCAGCAACTGATACAAATTGAGATGGACCAGCCAGCAGGAGGAGGGCTGGAACTCCAAGCCCGCGCCTACCGGCAATTCAGCCGGCCCAACGCGCATCGCTACGCCTTGGCCCTGAAATACCTGCTGATGAATACGATCAAAGATCGTTACAGATACCAGTGGCCGCAGCGTGGCACGAGTGGGTCGGCGGAGTTGCTCCGCCGGAATGGCGACGAGGAGGGTTAGGTCAGGCTGGACCACCATGCGGGCTGGCAGTCCATGCGGAAAGCCTGCTCCATCGATGGTCGAGAGCATGCAATACTCTTGCCCGGCTAGAAACTCCGCTAGCTCGTCCTGGGCAGCCGTATCTGCGATAAGCATGAGCCTGTCCTTTCTTTTCGGATCAGAAATGGACCTGCCAGTTATATCATAATTTGCAGGGCTATTGTCAATGTATTACCATCAAGTCCAGCCCCACACGAAAGGCTGTTGACAATGAAACTATCGGCATTTGATCCCGTGCAATGGCTGGTTCAGACGGCTATCCGGCATGGCGGCTTCTGGCGCCTCCCCATTCCTTTCTGGCATATCTACATGGTGAGCCGCGCGGAACTCGTCCAAACCGTGTTAATCCGCGATCATGACAGCTACGGCAAAAGCGGCCCCATCTTTAACCGCATTCGCCAGGCTCTTGGCCGGGGCCTATTTACAGCCGAAGGCAGCGATCGGCTGCGGATGCGGCGGTTGTTGCAGCCGGCGTTTAGCCGGTCAAGCTTGACGCAGACGGCGGCGCTGCAAAGTCCCCTGTGGCAAGCCGAGCTTGATGACTGGCAGCATCATGATGTGGTTGACCTCGCAGCCAGCTTTATCCGGCTGAACATGCGAGTGCTGGCGCGTCAAATAGCCGGCGATCACCTCAGCGAGGCCGAGGTTACTGCTATGACCGCCAGCGCCGCCAAGGTGTTTCGCGGCATGCCACTCATGGCCATCCCCGAGTGGCTGCCCGGCGGCGCTGGATACCGTCAGGCCATTGCTGAGCTTGACGGGTGGGCCTACCTCATCATTGAACGCTGTCGTCAGGATTCCCCGCATAACCGCACCATTATGGGCCGGCTGCTCTGGCCCGAGGACCAGGGCCAGCCATTGACCCAGCGGCAGCTACGCGATCAGATCTTTACATTGCTGATGGCAGGGTTTGATAGCACCGCCGTGGCCGAGAGCTGGTTTAGCATGCAGCTGGCGATGCAATCGGAGCTGATGCAGCAATTGCAGACCGAGATTGAGACAGCGGTGGGTTCGCAACCCGTTACGCTGGCCGATCTGCGCCATCTGCCGAGTCTGGCACAAGCCTGGAACGAGACGCTGCGACGCGGACCGTTCCCGCTCTTTTTCCGTAGTGTCGAGCGGACGGTTCAACTAGGCGGCGTGACACTGCGACGCGGCAGCCAGATTATCCTGAGCCCCTCGGCCAGCGGCCAGGACCCGCACTACTGGCCTCAGCCCGAGGTATATGATCCGGACCGGTTCGCTGAACCAGGTGCTGCCGAAGCTGCCACCCGGAACGGGCAATACTACCCGTTTGGCATGGGGCCTCGCCAGTGTATCGCCAAAGATGCAGCCAGTATGCAAGCATTACTGGCGCTGGCTGAGCTACTGCGGCGGTACAGCTGGAGACCGGCCAGCGCCAAGCCCCTGCGCACCGGCCGCTACGCCATGACCCAAGCACCCCGCGATAGTCGCGTGATTGTGGCGGCACGATAGTACGAGGCCGGCTCTCGCCAAGAGAGCCGGCCTTTTCTTTTGCATCAGTAGTTGCATAATGCAACTATCCTCTTCCTGTACTTATGGTTGTATGCTACAATTAGACGCATGCCACGACACCCGCTATCTCATCTCACGCCACTCACCTACTATCTCCTAGCCGAGCTTATGATCCGGGAACGGGGCGCTTATGATCTAGGCAAACGCATCGCCACGAGCTCCAGCCGAGCCGTCGTACCAACGCCAGGCACGATGCACCATGCGCTAAAGGGACTCGTCGGCCAAGGTTTTGTCGCGGCCGGCAACCAGCCAAGGCATTACCGCATCACAGATGCTGGTCGCTACACTCTAGAACAAGAACTTAAACGCCTCATCCGCGCCGTGGCCGTCGGCCGCCACGCCACCATAGCCACCAAGCCAGGCCCCCAATTGCCATCGCTACCAGAACTGCCATAATCCATACAATCAACAGCCCGGCATACCAAACATAGGTTGTGAACGTTTTGGTCTGGTCGCTCCCGTCATACCGGTAGGTCGAGGTGATGCTATAACGGCCCGGCAGCCAGGCTGGCGCTATGCTGAGAAGCGGGGTTTGATAGCGCCGGAAACTCTCCGGTAGAATCATGCCGCTCTCGGCATTCATGGCGCCTCGCCCTACCACGCGGCCTAGCGGATCTTTCACCTCCACGATGCCTCGTGGAATCACGTGCACGTTGCCGGCATTCTGAAACCGCTGCTCAGATTGACCGGGTAGCCGCCAAGTCTGGCCATTGGCCGTCTGGCTCACCAGTCGTAGATCATGCACCTCGCCTCCGGTTTTATCGGCCAATACCAAAGATGATAATACCTGTTGTACACCCACATGATCACCACTCGGCTGGCCGCCCTCAGTAACGGCCGTAGCCAGTACCGCGCCATAGTGACCGCCCGGAGCCAGCGAGGCTCGGTTATCAATATATACAGTCAAACTAGCACTGGCACCCGCCGGCACAAACACCGCGTTGCTCCCTAGCGTCATCCAGGAAGCCAGGCCATACCGATGTTGCAATTCGCTCGTAGGCTGGCCCAGGAAAGCCACCCCACCCTCTTCGTCCAACGAGCCAAAATCGGTCGTGCTGAGTCGGAAGTTCTGGTCCTGGCCGGTCCGGTTGGTTAGTTTTATCTGAAACTGAGCTTGCGGCTGACCCGCCGCCACACCCACCTCTTGAAAGGCCGGCGATATCACAAACCCACGCCCAACCGGACCGGCCAGAGCGGCCGCGAACGGCCACCCGCTGGCCAGTGCCACCGCCGCGATGGCCACCACTCTCAAGAGCCGCGGTTTCAGCGCTGGCCTCCGCGCCGTCCCAGCCGCGTCGCTCCCCGCCACACGCCGCGGAGGCTAAAGTACACCCCGAAGACCACCAGCGCAATAATCAGGAGCAGCACCAGCAAGATCCGCCACGGAATTACCCAGAACGAGATCTCAGCCTCGATCGGCACATCGTGTTGACCATCATCATAGACCGCAAATAAATGCGCCGTGTACTTACCCATGCGGAACTTCAGAACCTGCGACAAGTCCCACTTCAGATTGCGCACCTGATTGCCCTGCGCATCCAGCTTAACCTTGCCGTTCTCAGTTACCGGCTCATACACAGGGAAACCGTCGGCCCACTCAATGGGATAAATCCGGTTCGAACTCGGCAGAATATTACCCAGTTCTGCATTTATTGGCAGCGTGGCTAGGGATTTACCACCGTTACTAATAAAGATGTCGCCCTGCGGTACTGCGTGTACATTACCAGTATTGGTTAGCTTGACATCAAAGTGAGCTGGCAAGAACTCGTATACTCGGTGCTGTGAGGTAAATGAGGCCAGCTGCAGTTGGCGCTTAGCATTGGGCGACAGGGCATCAAGGAGCACGAGCACCGCGCTACCGCCGTTAATAGCGTTGGTGCGGTCACTCAGCCTCACATCGTCGCCCACTCGGGAGAACACCACAGCATAGTAATACCCAAAAGCAGCCGTTTTGGGCAGATGGATGGTCATGCGTACGGTCTGCCAGATGTTGCTAGGTGCATCAAACTGCGTCTTATCAAAGCTCGCCCAATCAAAATAATCATCGCCCGGCTCGCGGTCCATCAGCTGGGGCTTGCCCGTGTCGCCGTAGGCCCGGAATTTCATTAGGCTCACCTTAAGTCGTTCAGTATCAGGCCCGTTCTGTTTAACGCGCAGATC
>JARIHM010000083.1 GCA_029288275.1 Candidatus Saccharimonadota bacterium
GTTCACTGGCTACCGCGGTACTTTGCGCATCGTGACGCCCCACGCCGCGGTAGCCAGTGAACTACGTCTACGCCAAATGGAGCTATTGCGCCGCCACGAACTGGCCGATACGCGGTTGCAGATTAGCATTGGCAGTCTGGATAACGCGGCCGAGCAGCAGTCCTCATAATTTCTTCGAGCGAGTTCCGCAGCTTGAAAATTATGAGGACGGATGCTGCCCTACTACTTGTTGCTAACGGTTTTAGAATCGTACAGGAGCGTACCGTTGGTATCGTACAAGAAGAGCTCAATTGAAGTCAGATCCGAGTAGTTGACCTTGCCGGTAACGGCCGTTGTTTGATCAAGAGTAGCCTTGAAGCTCAGTACGTTGCCGCCCGTGCTTTGATCATGCTTGGCGCTGATACTATTTTGATCAATATCAATCTCTTGAAGATGCTTGCCACTCGCGGATGAGTACTGATTAAGGGCGTACTGAACGTCGTTTGCCTGCACGCTGGTAAGGCCGACATTGACCATGCCATCAAGCCCCAGGATGATGGGCGTGGCTCGGGGAGTTGGCGTTGGATATGCTGTAGGGCTGGCAGTT
Organism: Candidatus Saccharimonadota bacterium; assembly: GCA_029288275.1. Lineage (GTDB taxonomy): Bacteria > Patescibacteriota > Saccharimonadia > UBA4664 > UBA4664 > JARIHM01. The sequence goes on from JARIHM010000083.1 coordinate 587, forward strand.
GCGCTGGCACTCGGCGAAGGCGTAGCCGAGGCGGTTGGGCTGGCCGAGATAACGGTAAAAGACGATTTGGGGTGAAGCAAGAACCAGGCAGCAATGAGCACGATAATAACAATCAGCACACCACCACCAATAACAACGAGGGTGGCACGGTTGTCGTTTTGAGGCTCATTAGGCATTAGCTCGTTTGGCATCATGGCAGCAATCCTTTACTGGTAGATTATCTCGTACTTGCTGGGGTCAACTCCCTGGCTTCGAATCCAGCTCAGTGCAGCATCCCGACCGGCTTGATCGACGGTTGTGATATAGAGAGCTACTACGTTGGGGTCGTTGGGATGAACTTTGGACTGACCAAAATCAATCTGGAAGCCTGTGGCGCCATAAGGCAGGTGTTTGAGGATGGGGTTATTGGCTGTGATAATCTGCCCTTGCTGGCTGGCTTGCTGGCCAGCCGCAGCTTCGCCCAGCTGCTGCTTGATTAGGTTGGCGGCAGTGGGCTGGAGTACGATGCTCTGATTGGTTTGGCTGTCGGATTTGACGTTAAAGGTGATGGTCTTACTGATGTAGCCGTTCGCGCTCGCCGTAACGCTGTGGGTGCCGGCTGAGAACTTAATGGTACCAGCCTGGGCCGCTTGTCCGTCGATCTGTACCGTAGCGCTGGCTGGCACCACGATAAGGGTTACCGTACCATTGCCGGAACCGCCAAAGGCGAGCTGCAGCAAGAGGCCCGCAACGGCCAGCACCACAAGCCCTCCAATGCCGAGATAGAGTATGCGTCGATCCATTACTTTGCTCCTAGTGGGGTTACGATGGTGAGGTTTGGCTGAGTTAGCATCCACTGCAAGTCGCCAGGGGTATTAAGCTGCGGCGTGTGGTCGCCCAGGGAGGCGTCGATGACCACAAAGCCGCCAGCAACAGTGGAATTTGGTCCCATGTAAATCATGGTGTGGCCCTCGGCGCCGTTATTGAAGACCAGAATGTCTCCAGGGTGAAGCGCTCCCGTATTATGGTCCTTGACTACCTGGTACTCCTGGGGGTGCGACAGCACGTAAGGTTGCTGCACGGCGGTACTAACCTTGGGGTAATCACGGTCAACGCCGCTCGTAATCATGACCGTGGCCACAAAGGCGCCGCAGTCGGTATAGTCACTGGCCTTGTCCCAAGCTTGGCGATAGGCATCGGTGGGTGTGTAGGGGTTGTGAGCTGTCCCGGGCGGCGGAGCAAGCTGCCGGGTCTGCTGGTTGACGCAGGTGGGACTGCACCAGGCCAGGCCGATGGCGGTTTGAACAATGTTGCCATTAGCCTCAGATAGGACGCTACTGCAGCCAGAGGTCGGATTGCCCGCAGTTCCGGCTGTCCAACCCTTTTGCTGTGCCAAGTTGAGCGTGTCTTCGGCATCCTTGATGCGGACATCCAGATGGGCCACATCGCTTCGAGGATGCTCAAAGGTATTCATGAACGAGGTAGCAGCAGCGTCAACTGTAGTCTGGCCCTTGAGAGCCGCGAGTGAAGGAGCATAACTAGTGGTAAGTTCATGCCACAAGTAATTAAGCTGTACGCCCAAATCGACTATGGGTAGCTTCTCGGTGGCAGATTCGGCTTCAAGACCGGCTTGGCGATCCGCAGTAGTCCACTGAGCGATACCAAAGCCAACACCGGCGACCGGAAGGGTGAATTTAGTGCCGTTCTCGCCGTTATTGGGATTGAGGCCGGATTCCTCCAGAAGGTTGCCAATGATGCCGGCAGCCTCTATCGGCGTTAGATCGTGTCCTGGCCCGGTAAGAAAACGAAAGGCCTTCTCGACGTTGTCGTTACCCTGGAGCTGAGTTCCGTTACCCGTAGCGCAGGCCTGGGCCAGACGATCATACCAAGTGGTATCGTAGGTGGCCGCGTGCAAATCGTTATAGGTGGTTGCCAAGGCCTGCAGTGGTGCCAGGGTTACGAATAGGGCCATGATAAGCCAGAAACGCTTCATCATTTGAGGAGATTTCCGTAAGGGTTATCACCGCTGTTGTCATCACCGCTGCCGATGCCGCCGTTATCAGTGTTGGTTTCGCCAGCGTAGAGTGTCTGAAGAGCTGTCACGCCAAGCTTGCAGTAGTTGGGGTCATCGCCGGTGTCGGGGCAGTCTTGCTCGTGGTCGACGTCATCGGGTGTGATGGTGTTTGGATCCTTATTAAGACGCTTGGCGGCGGCTTGCACAGCTTGGTCCATGCCTGCGTCGTCGACGGGCTGCTTGAGCTGCTCGTCCGTGAAGTCATAGTGCTGCAGGTGGTAGAGGTCAACATTATTGGCCGCCGTAGCCAAGTGCAGACCGGGCAGCGGAATGCTTGCTACCAGCGTCCGCACCCACTGCAGGGTAAACATTGACGCCACATAGCTCTCGGTTTGATTGACGGCATCGCTGGGGCTGGCCGGTATTGCCAAGGCCAGCCGGTTGACGAACGATTGGCTGTAATCCGTGGAGAACAGGCGGTCCTTGAGGCTGAGGTGGGCGGAGTTGATGGCCTGGTTATCGGCGATCTCCTGCTGGATATTCATGGCTGTGGTGGCATCGACAGGTGGTGCGCCGATATCATGCATAAAGAATTGGCCGGTAGATGCACCGCCGGCATCAAGACCGTTAAAGAGATCAGCGTCCGATTCAGCTCCTGTAACGGCTGGCAGGAGGAGCTTCATAAGCATGTCAACCGACCAAGTAGCGATGTGCTCCATGAGCCAGGCGAGCCCAGGTATAATTGCCTCTGCTGCCTTGCCGATGACGCTCAGCGCGGCACCAAGGATGGCATTTATTACGTCCATCACCTTACCGCCGGTATAGTAC
>JARIHM010000100.1 GCA_029288275.1 Candidatus Saccharimonadota bacterium
CGAGCACGTCCTGGAGCGCCCCGGTTTCTGGGGCTACCTGTGGCGACTCTTCCACCGTCCCGACTGGCAGCGCAGCAGTAAGTTCAACGCCCGCGTCTGGGTGGTGAGCTTCTCTGTCTTCGTGCCGCTCGCCCACCACCTGGGGCATGCCTGGTGGGTCAACCTGGGCGTTAGCGTCCTGGTCGACACCATCGCCTACGTGTTCCACAAGGAGTGGGTCTGGGCTAGCCGCCAGATCGACCTCAGCCGTAGCGCCGTACTGTCGTATGGGTTCACAGTGAGCACCTTCTTCATCAACCTGGTGATCTCCTGGGAGCTCCTGCACAACACGTCGCTCAACAACGCGCTGTGCAAGGTTGCGATGGGGATAGCCGGAGTGTTCATCAATCCGGTGATCTTCACCTTCCGCGACCGCGTCGCCTTGCGCGACAATCGAAGACCAAATATAGCGTGAGGCCCGGGTTCGCCCCGGGCCCACGCTGGTTTCTTTTATAAATCAATCTTACTCATCGGGCATGTCGTCATAGACATCTCCCTCGCCAGCCGGCGCTACACCCGCTGGTTCTGGTCGAGGGCCGCCAAATACGTCATCGGCGCTTGACACTAACACTTCCCGCGGGCGGTTAGTTCCGTCACTTGGGGCAATTATGCCCCGCTCTTCCATGATGTCCATCAAGCGGCTAGCTCGGCCATAGCCGATACGCAATTTACGCTGGAGTAAGCTGGTGCTGGCCTTGCCGGCCTGGGCTACCACGGCTACAGCATCTTTAAGCATCTCGTCGTCATCGCCACCGTCCATCGGCGCCACCACGCCGCCCTGACCATTAAGCTGCACTGGCTGACTGATAACCTCATCGTCATAATTAGGTGGCCGCTGTATCCGCAAGAAATCACATATTTTTGAAGTTTCTGTGTCGCTAATCAAAGCACCTTGGACACGCTTAGGTTTGGTGAATTCCGGAATATTGTAAAGTGCGTCGCCGCGGCCCAACAGCTTCTCGGCACCGACTTGGTCAATGATAGTCCGACTATCTACTTGGCTAACCGTAGTGAAGGCAATCCGGGCTGGCACGTTAGCTTTGATTAGACCAGTAATAACGTCGACGCTCGGGCGCTGGGTGGCAACTACAAGATGAATTCCAGCTGCTCGGGCTTTCTGCGCCAAGCGGACAATCAACGCTTCTACGTCGCGGGCTGCCATCATCATCAGATCAGCCAGCTCATCGATGACAATCACAATATAGGGCATGCCTTCTTCTTTTTTGAGAGTGTTATATTCGCCGATGTTGCGTTTGCCAACTTCACTGAAGGCTTTGAGACGGCGTTCCATCTCGGCAACGGACCACTTAAGAGCGCTGATGCATTTTTCTGGCTCGGTAATGACTGGAGCAAGCAAGTGTGGAATATCGCGGTACGGTGCCATTTCTACCTGCTTAGGGTCAACTAGTATCAGCTTCATGTCGGATGGTGAGTTGCGGTAGAGCAGACTAGTAAGCAGCGTGTTTATCATTACTGATTTTCCGGATCCGGTCTGGCCGGCAATCAAAAGGTGCGGCATACGCTCCAGGTCTCCGACTACCGGCATACCGGTAATGTCTTTGCCGATAACAAAACTTAGGCTGCCCTTGCTTTCATGCCATTCCGGGCTAGATAGCAAACCATGCAGCGTAACAGTGGCCGCCTTAACGTTAGGCACTTCTATACCAACGGCCCTTTTACCTGGAATCGGCGCCTCCATACGGATGCT
>JARIHM010000111.1 GCA_029288275.1 Candidatus Saccharimonadota bacterium
AGATGTGTATAAGAGACAGGTCTTGGCATAGCGCTTGCCAATGCGAATGTAGGCCGACTCCACCTCGAGTGATGGCGGCGCGATGAGGTCGCGCATGGTGACGATACCTTGGCGATAGATGAGCTCGGCTTCGCGCTGCTCCTGGGCGCGCTGAGCAGCCGCTAAGCTCGCGGGATCGTTGGGGGTCTGGTTGCGCTTGCCAAAAATAGCCATTAGACCGGTGCTCCTGGAAGAGGCCCGCGCGGCGCTCGGCCTTCGCCCTTGGTAACCACAGGCGTCTGCAGCTGTGAAGCATCGATCAGCTTCTCGTTTACGGCTACGTCTGGGTTGTACCAGCTGTAGTATAGATCGATCAGCTCCTGGGTGCCGAGCGCGATCGCCCTAATACCCATCTGGCTGAGGCCGCTCGATACCTGTGACATGCGCTGCGATAGCTCCTGTTTGTACTGCTTAAAATCATCCTCGGTGACGGTGATGACTGGCGTGGGCTGCAGGGCGGCTTGGATGCCAGAGATAAGGCTGACCGTCTTGGCTGTGGTTACGGGTGGGAAGAACGGCACCACTACATAGATCTGCTTGTCCATGATGTTTACTTCATCCACCAGCGCTCGGATATTGGCGATATAGTCATCCATGAGGAGACCGAGCAGATCGTTGGATTGCTCACTGCGTAGGCCGTGGAGCTTCTCGATGTAGCCGTCCAGGTCGATCTTCTGGCTCTTAATGACGATTTGAATTGGAAAATGCAGCGAGTTTAGGAAGCCCTGGAAGGCAAACTCTACCGCGTCTTGCTCCTGGGAACTCATGAGGTCGAAGTTAATAGCCGAGCCGAGGATGACGCCACGGAGGCTCCCATCCTTCATTACCACAACTCCGTCCTTGATTTCGGTGATCAAGAGGCTGTTCTGGGTACTTTTGCTCGTATTGGCGGTGTTAGTTGGCTGTGTTGCCATTGCTGCGTAAATCCACTGATTGACCCTCCTGCATTGGCACAATCCGCGTTGCGGTTGCGGCCAATTGCGAGACCGTCAAGTCATCCCTCTCCGTTGCTAACTTAAGTATATCGTTCGGCGCTGGGGTTGTCACCCCGCTTATGCTTGGCGCTGGGGCCGCGGCTGCTGCGGCCCGATGGGCAGTGCGGGCTTTCATTTGCTCGATTGCCTCTTCGCGAACATCGGCGGCGGCCTCTTGCAATAGATTACCCAAGTTTTGAGCGAGAGGGCTGTTCTGGAGATCTAAAATGTCCTCGCTTGGCTTGGGTTCGGCTGCCGCAGCCTCGGGTGTAGCTACCGGTGTCACCAGGCGGTCGGATTCGGGCATGATAACGGTGCTGGTATCTGCTGGCGCCTGGTTCCACCCGCGCGAGTCGATCATGCCAGCCAGGCGGTCGAGTTCGCTGCGTACCTCGGCTGGGTTGCGCTGGCTTTGCTCCTCCTTTACCACCTTGCGAGGCTCAATGTGAAACGATTCCACCACAGCGTCTTTGCGCCAAACACGCTTACGCGAATTGGCGAAGAAACCCACCATGGCAATAAGAAGCTGCTCAAAGTTCTGGCCATCGCGATTGTAGAAGGCTAGCAACAGGAACAGCATGGTGGGCGGTCCGCCAATCACGAGCATGACTGGGATGAGGGTGCGAAAGACCGCAAAACAGACTAGTGCCCAGCCCAGGCCAATGAGCGCATACACAAACTGCTTAAACGTCAGTGGGCCAATGATCTTGTCTTCAGCCTCAACGTTTTGGGGAACCTTATACTGTCCCATACCTCTCCGAACTCACCACATTACATAATTAAGCTTACGCTAAATTGCTGATTGATCCAAGCAATAGATCATTGTACGGCCGCCGTTCATAATCAACAAGATAAAAACGGGAAAGCCCCGGAGCGCAGGGCTCCGGGGCGGTTAGACATCTTCGATGTCTTGTTGCAACTTGCGGATGTTGAGGCCAGTCTTGGCCGGCTTAGCACAGCGGCGGCGGAAGGCCGGGCCGTTGCGGACCAGCCGGATGCTGGCCAGAATGACCCAGTACAGGATCACTAGGGTGATGGCGAAGGCCATCCAGAAACTGGTGGCCGTCTGGGGCTCCCGCCCGTTGACCTGGTCCCAGTGTGCCTGGGTCGGCAGGAGGAGCGACATGATGACCACCCACAACATGAACACTCCGAGTGCGATCAGGACCTCAACCGGTCCGCGGTGCTGCTTGGGCTTGGCCACGATGGCTCCCTGGTAGACGAAGGTACGACAACTAATACATTATACAATATATCTTGTATTTTCGCAAGTACTAGTTGATCGAACGGTCATCGCCAGGATGGGTCGGCTGGCCTTCGACGGCCGGATCGGCTAGCGGGTGGCCGGCCGGAACTACGAGGCCGCTTGGAGTGCTAGTCCATTGCTGTGTCTGAAGTGGGACAGCTCCACCGGGCGGTGGAGC
>JARIHM010000119.1 GCA_029288275.1 Candidatus Saccharimonadota bacterium
AGCTTTAAAAATAGCCACATCATCTGCCTGCTGGTGCCGAAAGAGATTGGCCTTAGCATCGATGTATTCGGCCAGATCGCGATGCCAGTTTAGGTGCTCCGGCGCCATCATCAGACAGACGGCCATGTGCGGGCTGCGATCGGCGTCAATCAACTGAAAGCTCGAGAGCTCCAGCACCACTAGATGATCCGGCTTGACCTCAGCCAGAAATTCAAGGGGCGGCCGGCCAATATTACCACCCAGCCAGACTGTCCGGCCGGCCGCCTCCAGAATCCGTGTAATCAGCGTGCTCGTAGTGCCTTTGCCCTTCGTGCCGGTCACACCAATAATCGGGGCCGGGCACTGAGCCATAAACTCGCGCGTACCACTCGTGACGCGACCGGCTAAGCCTGGAAACAGCGGATTGGCCGCCAAAATAGCATCTGGCCGTGTTCCCGGCGAACGCACAATCACATCCATAGTTCCAAGCTTAGCCAGATACCCTATCCCAGGCCCATGAGCGTCTGGTCCCAGCGCGGCCGCATAGGCCTTAGGCACCTTAAGCTCGGTATTCTCATCACAAATCGTGATACGCGCGTCTTTTTTAGCCCAATACGCGGCCGCCGCCTGCCCTTCTACGCCAAAACCAATAATTGCGACGTGCTTCATGCTATTTATTGTATCAGGTTCGGCCAGTTAGCCTCTTTGTCATAGGCCATGTTCTAAAATTTAGCAGAGTCATCCCCAGCCAGCACTTCAAAACATTCCTAAAGTGCTAAATTCTAAATTATAGAATTATGGTTAAGTGGCCTTTGATTCCCCGGCCTTACGCTGCTTTAAAAAAGAGCGCAATCGCTCGGTCTGTTCAGCCATCTCGCGTTCATAATCCGCTTCGGTCTTTAGATCGGAGTAATCAAATGACGGCTCTGGTACCTTATCCATGTCAAGCTCAATTAATTCCGCGCGTACAAAGGCGGCGCGTGGGATGCCACCTTGGACCGCATAGGCCGCTCCAAACTCAAGCGGCGTCGTATCAAGACTCTCGGGGTCAAGGTAAATGTGACGCGCCTGTTGCAGCCGCTCGGTATCGATGTACAAAAACACAAGCTGCTGCCGCTGGCCGGGCATCATAGTAATGCTATTGAGCTGATTGGCCTCAACCGAAAAATCAGTGGCCTGCAGGTAGGTGAGCTCCTGCGGGTTGGGGTCGCCCCAGATAGGACGAGCCATCGCCGCTTGATAGTGCTGGAGCGTGGTAACATGGCCCAATTCGGCTGGTACATCTGTCAGTGGCCGAAACTGAACCTCCACCATATCATCATTGCCCAAGGATGCCTCTACCAAGCCATATTCAATCGCCATGAGTAGATTGTCAACAGCCTCGGAATCATAGGCAAATTCACCCAAATGGCGCGTGTAGGCCAGCCGGGACGTTGCCTCGGCTGGCTCCGGCAGTGCCTCCGGCGGCAACCGGAGGTCGTGCGTCCATAGCACCTGCCGAGCCTGCTCGGGATAGACCGATTCGCTATGGTGGAGCGGAGCGCGCTCAGGCATGATCGTCCTCTAGCGCCGTTTCTTGCGCTTCTTGGTAGCGCTCGGTGCGCCTACAGTACGAGCCGGCTTAGCCGCGGCGCGACGTTCAGCTCGCGAGCCACCGCCCCCCTCCTTAGGCGCCTGCAAGCCATCAATAGCGCCAGCGTTGGTCTGCGCCTGCTCGGCCGCCCGTGTCAGAGCCGTCTCCACCGGTGCTTCCAGCGGCGGTGCATCCTGCTGCGCTATGTTTACCTTGAAGATCATAGTAGCAATCTCGCCCTCCAAGAGTTTCACCAACTGTTGGAACATCCGGAAGCCCTCGCGCTTATACTCCACCAACGGATCACGCTGACCAATAGCCCGCAGGCCAATCCCGTTGCGCAGACTGTCCATGGCCTCCAAGTGCTCAATCCACAACCGGTCTAAGGCGCTCACATACACGTAGCGCTCCACCACCCGCATAGCCTCAGGAGTAAACTCAGCCGTCCGCGCATCATATAACGACTCTACTTGCTCCATCACCAGGCGCACCAGCTCGCTGGGATGCACCTTCTCCATTTGAGCAGCTACTTCGTCCGACACTGGCAGGATGCTACCAACAGCTTCCCGCAGCCCAGGGTAATCCACCTCGCTTGTGCGTTGGTTCGTATGCGCGTGCACCATGGCCTCCAGCTCGGTCGGAATCATGGCCAGGATCTCCTCGCGCAAACTCTCGGCTGCCAAAGCTTTGCGCCGTCGGGCGTACATGGTCTCGCGATGCTTGTTCATTACATCGTCATATTCCACCAGCTGTTTACGGGTATCAAAGTTGTGGCCCTCCACCTTCTTTTGAGCACTCTCCAAGCTACGCGACACGATCTTGTTCTCGATGGGCGTCTCCTCGTCTAGCCCAAGGGTATCCATAATACCGGCAATGCGTTCCGAGCCAAAGATGCGCATCAGGTCGTCATCAAGCGATACATAAAACTGGCTTGAGCCTGGATCACCCTGGCGGCCAGACCGTCCTCGCAACTGATTATCAATGCGGCGCGATTCATGCCGCTCGGTGCCGATCACGTGCAAGCCACCTAGTGCCGCTACGCCGTCCTCCAGCACAATGTCGGTACCACGACCGGCAATGTTGGTGGCCAGAGTAACCGCACCCTTGTGGCCAGCCCCAGCCACAATCGCCGCCTCAGCCTCGTTGTTCTTGGCGTTGAGCACCTGGTGCGGCACCTTTAAGTCATCCAAATAACGGCTAAGCAGCTCGTTCTTAGCAATACTCACGGTACCGATGAGCACCGGCTGGCCGGCTGCATGGCGCTCAGCTACGGCCTTGGCCACGGCCCGAAACTTACCGTCCTCGGTCTTGTAAATGCGGTCAGGCAGATCTTGGCGCACCATGGGCCGATGCGTTGGAATCACGGCCACATCCAGGCCATAAATCTTGCCAAATTCTTCGGCCTCGGTCTCGGCCGTACCCGTCATGCCAGCCAGCTTGTTATATAACCGGAAGTAATTCTGGAACGTAATCGTGGCCAGGGTCAGTGATTCTTGCTTAATCGGCACGCCTTCCTTAGCCTCTACCGCCTGGTGCAGCCCGTCACTCCAGCGCCGGCCAGGCATAAGCCGGCCCGTAAACTCATCCACAATGATGATCTCACCATTCTGCACTACATAATCACGATCACGCTTGTAGAGTGCCTCGGCTCGCAATGACTGCTCAATATGATGCACCTCATCGATCCGACCGGCCTCGTACACGTTATCCACGCCAAGTGCCTGCTCAATAGCCGCAATGCCCTCATCCGTCAGCGAAGCGGCCTTAAGCTTCTCATCCAGCGTATAATGCTCGCCCTCTTTGAGCCGGGCGGCCAGCTTGGCAAAATCATAATACTTTTCGGTGGCTTCATTGGCCGGGGCGCTAATAATAAGCGGCGTACGGGCTTCATCGATCAGAATCGAGTCAACCTCATCCACGATGGCATAGTTGAGCGGCCGCTGCACCATTTTGGCTAGATCGTCCACCATGTTGTCGCGTAGATAATCAAAGCCAAATTCATTATTGGTACCGTAGGTAATATCAGCACGGTAGGCCTCCTGACGCGATACCGGCCGCAGGTGAGCCAGACGTTCATCCATAGCCTCCGGATCGGTAAAGTCAGGATCATACAGCAATGCCGGTACACCGAAACTGGCATCAGGCACGATAATGCCAGTGCTCAGGCCCAACGCATGGTACACCTGAGCCATCCAGCCGGCGTCACGACGGGTTAAGTAGTCGTTGACGGTTACCAGGTGAACGCCCTTGCCGGTAAGTGCGTTCAGATAGATGGGCGCAGTTTCAGTGAGCGTCTTGCCTTCACCAGTCTTCATTTCGGCGATCTTGCCTTGGTGGAGCATAATCCCACCGATAAGCTGCGCATCGTAGTGGCGCTGGCCAATTACCCGCCGCGCGGCCTCGCGGACCACGGCAAAGGCTTCCGGCAGCAGTTTATCAAGCGTTTCGCCCTCTTCGAGTCGAGCCTTGAACTGTGCCGTCTGATCGCGCAGCTGCGCATCACTTAGCTTTTGAAAGCGTGCTTCCAGGTCATTAATCTTCGTTACCACGGCCCGGGCCCGCTTTACGTCGCGGACGCTGGGGTCACCCAGAATTTTCGTCAGTAGATTCGTCATGCCCTCTAGAATACACTATTGGCG
>JARIHM010000124.1 GCA_029288275.1 Candidatus Saccharimonadota bacterium
CAGCCCGAACTGCCGCGTTTCATCTATGGCCTGGGTATCCGCCACATCGGCGAGCAAACCGCTCGCGATCTGGCGGAGGCCTTTGGCTCGCTCACCGAACTCGAGCACGCCACCCTCGACCAGCTTCTGGATGTCGACGGCATCGGCACCATCGTGGCCGAATCCCTTCTGGCCTGGTTCGCCGATCCCGACAACGATGACCTTCTGCGCAAGTTCCACGATCTTGGCGTACACCCGCAGGCCTTCGAAGTGGTACGCGGCAAGCTCACCGGCGTCACCTTTGTCATCACCGGCACTCTGGCCATGGGCACCCGCGACGAAGTGGCCGCCCGCCTCGAAGCCCTCGGCGCCAAGGAGCAAAAAACCGTCTCCAAAGACACCACGTATCTGATCGTGGGCGAAGATCCGGGCGGCTCGAAACTGGCGAAGGCGGAGAAGTTGGGCACGGAGCGGTTGGATGAAAGTTCTCTCAAGAAGTTGCTAGACCTCAAGTAGTCGGAAGATCAGGTTATAAGTTATGGATAACACGTTTATTGGGGAAATAAAGCAAATACAACAGGAGTTGGATTTTGCTCATGATACCGACCCAAACTATATATCCCCATTAATCAAAGAACTAAGAAACCACATCTTCCAACTCCATACTTCCTATGAGCAGAGTATGGAGTTGGTCATAAAGAGTCATTATGTAAAGAGCAATATTTCAATTGAGGCAACTCGCCCTCTATTTGAACAAATAACATTTAGCGGCAAACTAAAGATTATTCGAAACTTGGATCCCAAATTTCCTGTCGCTCAAGCAGAATCGGTTAATAAGCTTAGGAATAAATTTGCACACAAGAAAGGGGCGGAGATCAGAAGCCTAGTTCCGGATGATAGTGAGCGACTTAGTTCCTATCGGAAATTAAAGGAAGCATTTGATGAACTCAATAGCTTTTGGGCTGCCGTATCCGATAATAATGGGGAAAAGTAGTTAGCTTTTATACCTTGATCTCCCGCTCCATCCACCCCATAATCATCTCCACCACATACTCCTGCTCCGCCGCCGTCAGCTCGCGGCCACACGGAATCTCGTGCCACCGCGCCAGGCACGATCGGCAGCAGGTGGCCGTAGCGTGCTGTGCCACAAACACCGGGTGGCCGCGCCAGGGCGTTTGTTTGCCGTCTTTGCGCGGCGCGGCCGGAGCTAGGCGGGCGCCGATCAGCTCGTGGGCGTGGCGGCGGATCACCTCGGCGCCCTTATCGCGCAAAATAGCCTGCTCCTTGGCACCCAAATGAAACCGAGCGCGAAAGCTCGAACCAGCCAGGCGATCAAGGCGTTGTTGAATCAGCGGGTCCGTCATGCGCCTATCTTATCAGACAGGCGCCCGGGCTATTTTTTCGGCCTACTTCTTGGCGCTGAGCGTCTTAACGGCCGTCACGACCCGGTTATACATCTCCACGGTATCGGCCGTAGGGTTACCGTCGGTAAAGGCCTTGCGAGCGGCCACTACCTGGTCGGTCCAAGCAGCGGTGGCGGGCTGGGGCTTCTTCGCGCCATTGGCGCCAAGCGTGGTGTAGAGGTTGTCGTAGAGATTAAAGCTACCGGTTACATAGACAGACTTACCGGCAATCGTGCCAGTCATCTCAATGATGACCCTGGGGTCGTAGCTCACTGACTGAGTTGGCATACTTAGGTAGGCAAGGCCGCTCAGATTACCATCGGCTGACTGAATAATCTGAGGCTTAACCTTCACGTCAGTACAGGCCGAGCCACCCATACTGATAGGAGTGCACTTCTTGGCCGTGATATCGGCTACGGTTTTTAACGACCCCAGGTAGCCAAGATAAGCTTGCTTTTGGGCAGCCGTAGCTACGTCGTTACCCTTGGTTACCCAGGTGCTGGTAGCCAAAACATCGAGTCGGTTCATGGGTTCGATGGTGGGGTAGAGAGTATTACGCTCTGGGTGCTCGGGCACAAATCGCAGAATGGCCGCTAGGTCGTTGGCATTAAAATCTGAATAGGTACTGGGAGAATAGGCGGATGCGCGCAGATCAACGGTTCGCCAGGCGGTTGGCACCTCAAGGCTCAGCTGGTACCCGGAAGCAACCGAATCAATAGGAAGGGATAGCTTCTCGGTGGCGGCCATTGGGGTGGCGCTTGGTGAGGGCGAAGTCGTTGCTACGGCCGGAGCTTTGGCTTGGTTTTGCGACCAAAGGTAGTAC
>JARIHM010000142.1 GCA_029288275.1 Candidatus Saccharimonadota bacterium
GCTGGCGCATTCGGATTGGTCGCACGGCATCGTTGGCATTGTGGCCTCTAAGCTGGTAGAGAAGTGGCAAAAGCCGGTATTGGTAGCTCAGATTATGGGTGAAGTAACGAAAGGCTCGGCGCGCAGCACGGGTAGTTTTAATATGGTGGAGGGGCTGCGCGCCAACGCCGAGCTGCTAACCAAATTTGGGGGGCATTTTTATGCCGCTGGTTACACGCTGCCCACCGCCCAGCTAGAAGCTTTTCGGGCCGGCCTCTGCGCGGCCTACCGGGCAGCCGGTTCTGAGGTAGCGGCACCCGTCATTGAACCAGATGTGAGCTGGACCGATGCTGCATTGGTGGATTGGCCGCTCTACCGCGATTTGCAGCTCCTGGAGCCGCATGGCGCCGCCAACCCCGCGCCAATTGTGGCGTTATCTGCTATGATCGTGGCGAGCCTTCATCGTATGGGGCAGGATAGCTCGCATCTACGCCTCACATTGCGCGATCAACAGGGACGAAGTATTGCTGCGGTGGGGTTTGGTTTAGCAGCCAAGCATCCTAGCCTGCGTCAGGGCAGCAGCATTACGGTACTGGGCCAGTTGAACAAAAATGAGTTTCGCGGCCAGGTGACGTTGCAGCTCATGCTAATCGATATTCGCTATGAATAAATTAAGTATTCAATATAATAAAGAACGCTTTAATAAAGCCCAAAATGAGCTTATTGAGCAAGCCTTACTGTGTGCCTCAGCGGCCCATGAGGGCCAAACGCGTAGCAGCGGCGAACCCTATTTAATCCACCCGTTGGCGGTGGCCGAAACTGTGGCCGAATGGGGTCTGGATCACGAAGCCATCATGGCCGCTCTCCTGCACGATGTAGTAGAGGACACCGATACCACCTTAGAGCAGCTGGCGGAGCAGTTCGGGCCCAAGGTGGCCGAGCTGGTAGACGGCGTTACTAAGCTGAAACTGCGCAAGCTGCCCGGCTTAGCTGAGGATAGTGCCCGTCGTGAGGCTTCAGCCGAGAACCTGCGTAAACTTTTGCTCGCCACGGCCAAAGATTACCGCGTTATCCTCATTAAGCTGGCCGATCGGCTGCATAATCTGCGCACTTTGGAGCATCTCTCGCCCGAGCGGCGGCAGCGGATTGCCAAGGAGTCACTGGAGATCTTTGCGCCTCTGGCTGACCGTCTGGGTATGGGCCAGCTCAAGGCTGAGATGGAGGACCTGTGTTTTAAGTACGCTTTGCCAGAGGATTACGCCCGCCTGACGCAGCAGGTGCGGGCCACTACGCGTAAGTCGGCCCACTACCTCACGTTGCTGAAGCACGATATTATTACCTTCCTGAAGGCTGGTGGCATTGAGGAGCCGGACGTAGAGGGGCGCCAGAAGCATCTCTATTCCATTTATAAGAAGTTGGCCAAGGTAGATGGTGACATCGAGAAGATCTACGACCTGATTGCCATTCGCATTATCGTGCCCGATGTGGCAGCCTGTTACCATGCGCTAGGCCTGATTCATCAGCACTACAAGCCGCTGATTTATCGCATTAAGGACTACATCGCTGTGCCCAAGCCCAACGGCTATCAGAGTTTGCACACCACTGTATTTGCGCTGGATGGACACATTATTGAGATTCAAATCCGTACACCGCAGATGCATGAGGAGGCTGAGCGAGGCCTGGCGGCCCACTTTTACTATGACGCTCACAAGGCTTCGGCGGAGTACGCTCGGGGTGAAGGGGCGGCCAAATTGCCGGCTAACCTGGCCTGGGTGCAACAGCTGGCCAATATTCGTCAGGCCAATGGGGACGGCCAGGAGTTCCTGGAGGGCGCGCGGCTGGAGCTATTTACCGACCGTATCTTTGTATTTAGCCCTAAAGGCGATTTATATGATCTGCCCGAAGGTTCTACGCCGGTAGACTTTGCCTTTGCCATTCACAGTGATGTAGGCTTGCGGACGATGGGCGCCCGGGTAAACGGCCGAATGGTGACGTTGGATAGCCGGCTGGAAAATCGCGATGTGGTCGATGTGATTACGCGGCGCGAGCCAGCGCCCAATCGCGATTGGCTGGGTTTTGTGAAGACCTCTGGCGCGCGCAACCGTATTCGCAGCTGGTTCCGGGCGGTTAGCCGTGACGCCAATATTGTGAGCGGCCGGGCGGCGCTGGAGGCAGAGCTCAAGGCCTGGGGCAAAGGGCGGTTGGAAGAGCTGCCACAGCGGCAGGTGGCCGATGCGCTCGATGGGCTCCACATCAAAAACATCGAGGACCTCATGGCCGCCATCGGCGAGGGCAGCCTGGGCGTAGCCAGTGTGATTCGCCGGCTGCTGCCCGATGCGGCGCGCCCGGTGGGCGCCCCGGTCATCAAACGCCCCACCACCACAGGCCGTGTGCTCATCGAGGGTGGGGAAGAGCTACCATACACCCTGGCGCCGTGCTGCAAACCCGTCTTCCCACAGCCGCTGGTGGGCTACATTACTCGGGGTTCGGGCGTGACGGTGCATGCGCTGGGTTGCCCCAACCTGCCCAACGACGTCGAGCGGTTTGTGGGCTGCCGCTGGGAGACCTTGGCTGATGCGCCGGAGCGCCTCCTGTGCCGGCTGGAACTCGTAGCAATGAACCGTATTGGGTTGCTCTCGGACATTACTGGCACCATTGCGGCTCGCGGTTTTAATATTGGCTACATCGTGAGCGAGAGCGGTGCCGTGCCAGAGGAAACGCGCGTCAGTTTTGCCATTGAGGTACCCGATCTCTTTGCCTTGGCCGATATGATGCGCCAGCTGGAACAGCTCTCGGGCATGCTGAGTGTGCGGCGGTTATAAAAACTCCCGGGCGCACGAGGCGCCAGGGAGTTCATGGTGCGATATTGTTTAGGCAGTGCTGCCGAAACACGATCGCATCCTGTTTTGTTGGTGGTCGGCCTTGGGTAAAGCGGAGCAACTCTTCGATATACAGCCCAGGAAAGCGCCGTCGAAGAACATCGGTCCCTCCGAGGCAGATCTCCCAGTGAGGGAGGAGCCCCTGGCGCGCCCAGGTCAAGACCATGGTTGTGCCTCGTTTGAGTCGCCGTGCGACATTCTTGGCCGCTAAGTCGGTGCCAGGGTGGTACTTTTTTCGATACTTTCGGTGCAGCATAGTAGTAATGCGTGCGTCGATTGGATTGTGCCATAGCTGTTCTCGAAAGCGGGCAAACTCATCTGCCGGACAATAGTGTCCATGGGCATAGCGGACGACCGTTAGCCGGTGGGTTTGTACTAACACTCGGGTCCGGCTCATGGAGAACCCAAGTTGAGCTGCCACTTCCTTGAGTGGAATCAGGCCGTCAAGCTGCTTCTTGAGCGCCCGTATGTCAGCTTCGGCGAACCACCAATGATCACCTGTAAGCTGCCGTCCTGGTACAAGCCCGCGCTTAGCATGTCGACACAGTGTAGCGCGAGAGAGCCCCAGTATACCGGCCGCAGCGTCTGAATCAAGGTTGTACTGCGAAGCTGTGTGGACCATGGCCACTCTTCGCTCAACCGGGCGCCCCATAGCTTGCAGGTAGGGGGCGCAGTGAGCTAGCAGTGTCTCCTCGGACACCGGCTGCTTCCGGGAGGCCCAGTCATCTAGGATCTCTATCCATGCGCGGCGAATATGCCAGGCCGTCATAATGTAAAAGCGATCAATCAGACCCGTTTGTTGCCAAGCATGGAAGATCTCCGTGACGAGTTCGCGATGCTCAGTCGGAACGACTTGTAGGACCTCGACCGGCCTAGCCCAGTCGTGGGCGATGAAATCATTGAGGGTCTGGTCGTCGATATTGTTATCCCTCATAAGGTGCGCGCGAACTATCCTGGCACACTCTCTAATCTCGTCAATAGGCTCGAGAGTATTGGCCTGGCGTATCAGGTAACAGGCCAGATCGGCGATACTCGGGTTTGCGTTGGTGATCGTCGCAAGTCCCTCGATATAATCCGCAGGATAGAGCGGCCAGGTATGAACGAGCCGAGAGGGTAGGATGTGCGTTTGCCGTAGGTATTTGAGCCGTTGTCGGCTAAGGCCGAGCTGTCGAAGGACCGTTTTGTTATCCAACCAGGTCAACTGGGCAGCCTCATCCAGTTTATCGACGAGTATTAACCTTGGCATAATGCTCCTTAAGGTGCGTCACATCAGGTGAAGAACCATACTATACCAAAACGAAAAGGTTCCAGCGACCGAGCAAGATATACGCTGGGTACAGCGGTTTTTTTGTAGCTATACCAATGGTTGCTCCGAGCTTAAGGCTATGCTACGCTTGCGAAAGCTAAGGAGGCGGACGTGGCGAAACAACAGTTTCAAACCGTGCGGGGGATGTATGACCTCTTGCCGGAGCGGCGCTATATTTTTGATTATGTGACTTCAACGTTCGCTCGAGCGGCTGAGGATGCGGGCTATGGTCGCATTGAAACGCCGGTATTGGAGGATGAGGGCGTGTTTTTGCGCTCCATCGGCGAAGGTACTGATGTGGTCGACAAAGAGATTTATGCTCTGACCGATCGGGGCGATAAGCGCTTGGCACTCCGCCCGGAAGGCACCGCCGGTATTGCCCGGGCCTACATTGAGCACGGCATGGGCTCGCGGCCGCAGCCGGTGCGGCTCTATTATCTGGAAGAAATGTTTCGCTACGACCGGCCGCAGGAGGGCCGCTACCGGCAGCACCAGCAGATCGGTCTGGAGGTTATCGGTGAAGCCAATCCTAGCCAAGACGCCCAGGTGATCATGCTGATTCAGCGAGTGTACAAGCGGTTACGACTGCCCAATGTGACACTGCAAATTAATTCGATTGGCGATGCAACCTGCCGGCCTAAGTACCGCAAAGCACTGGTGGAATACCTAGAAGCGCACAAAAAGCAGCTAGCCGAAGTAGATCGGGAGCGCCTGGCCAAGAACCCGTTGCGGGTACTTGATAGCAAGGAGCCGAGCACGCAGGTTATTCTGGCTGAGGTGCCGCAGACGCTCAACTATCTCTGCGATGACTGTCAGCAGCACTTTGCCGGTGTGCTTGAGTACCTGGATGATCTGGGCATTAACTATGAGCTCAACCCCATGCTCGTGCGCGGCCTCGACTACTATACGCGTACGGTATTTGAATTCTACGGCGAGCGCGAGGGTGCCCAGGCCAGTCTGGGCGGCGGCGGTCGTTACGACGGGCTCTTTGAACAGCTCGGCGGTACGCCAACGCCAGCCGTGGGCTTTGCCGGCGGCGTAGAGCGGGTGGTGCTAGAGCTGGAGGCCGCTGGCGTACTACCGCCCGAGCCTAAGCCTGATCGGGTCTATGTAGCGAGCCTGGGTGAGCCGGCTCGGCTGGCAGCCTTCCGTCTGATCGAGCAGTTGCTTGATGGCAACGTACCGGCTACGGGCGCTGTTGATCGTGATGGTATCGGTGCTCAGCTGGCTCGTGCCGATAAGCTTGGCGTGCCCTATGCAGTTATCATCGGCCAGAAAGAGGTTAAAGAGGGGACCGTGCTGTTGCGCGATATGGCTACGGGCGCTCAGGAGACACTCAAAGAAGAGGCAGTAGTGGCTGAGCTGCGCCGCCGCTTCGGCATTACCTAAGCGGTAGTTCAAAATGAAAATCCCGCCCGAGGCTCCGCACTATTTGTGCGAGGCCCCGAGCGGGTTTTTGGGTTAAGCGTCGGATCGTGGGCGGGAGTGCACCAGGCGCAGTCCCGTGCGGCCGCGTCGGGAGGTAGGCGGCACATGGCGAACCTGAGTAACGCGGACCGGCCGTCGTAGCCACCGCCGCCGGCGCCAGAGCAGCACCGGCAGGGCAATCAGGATCAGAGCGCAACCACCTAGCATCGCTAGGGAGTAGCGCTGGTCGCGCATGGGTGCCAGCTCGACCTCATGAGTGTCGAGTCGCTCCCAGTACTGCACACTACTGCCAGGAGGGGGCAAGAGTGTAGTGAACAGATCAAGCAGCCGCTCGCTACCGTCAGCCACGGATACGCGTACCTGAACATCGCTGTTGTCGGGGGTGCGAGTGAGCTGGTTCATGTCCAGATGAGCGATCAGACGCTGGGTCTGAGGCGGCTCTGGTATGCGACTGGCGATCACAAAGCAACCTGTCGCCAGGCAGAGGGTGAGCATCACCAGCGCCCAAGAAATTACAAACCGGCGCCAAGGTGGCGGCATACGCAAGGTACGAGGCATACAAGTCCTTTCAGAGACGACGAGCCAACTTTTCCTATAATAAAACAATTTCTTAAGAAATGCAATATGTCTGAGCACCGGTCATTATCTTGCCAGCGGTAAGCTAAGAGCGCACAATAGAGGCAATAACCGGAGTGGATAGCCGTGAGTATCGGACTGATTATCTTTGTGCTGATTATCATTAGTATGGGTCTGCGTATCGTGCAACAGTATGAGCAGGGGGTGGTGTTTCGACTCGGCCGCGTGGTAGGGGTGAAGGGTCCAGGTTTACGGCTGATTATTCCGTTTATCGATAACCTGCGCAAGGTCAATATGCGTATCATTACCCTGGCCGTGCCGGGGCAGCAGGTGATCACGCGCGATAACGTCTCGATTAGCGTAGCAGCGGTAGCCTACTACCGGGTGGTAGATGCTACCAAGAGTCTTGTGGCGATCGATAATGTAATGGCGGCCATTAACCAGATTGCCCAAACGACGGTTCGAAATGTGGTGGGTCAGCACCCATTGGATGATGTGCTGGCCAATACCGATGCCATCAATAAGCAAGTGCGTGAGATCCTGGAGCCTACTATTGAGCAGTGGGGCATCGAGCTGACCCGCGTAGAGCTGAAGGATATTCAGCTGCCCGACAGTATGCAACGGGCTATGGCGCGTCAGGCTGAGGCCGAGCGGGAGAAGCGGGCCAAGATTATTGCTGCTGATGGTGAATTCCAGAGCGCCGAGAAGCTGGGCCAGGCGGCCGATATCATTACGGCTCACCCCGTAGCACTGCAGCTGCGCAATCTACAGGTGCTGACCGAAATTGCTTCGGATAAGAACTCCACTATCGTCTTCCCAGCCCAATTTATGGACACCGTTCGTAGCATCCAGGACTTTGTTGGTAAGGAAGGCAAGAAGTAAGTCGTGAATCTGTATCAATTTTTAGTTCAAGCCTATAACAACTTTTTGGCTGTATTTCCGCCTGATACCCAGTGGATTATCACTTTGATCATCGTAGTGGGGCTAGTGGGCGCGTTTATCGGACTGATCCGCCACAATGCGTTGTTCATTATTGTGCTGATCGTGCTCCTACCGGTGATCGCGCCGGTGTTGCAGCACTTCTTTGCTGATGTCTATGACTTCTTCTTGTATCTGCTGAGCCAGCTCAATCACTCTGCGCCGAGCGGTCAGACGGCGTTGCCGGCCGGACGTTAGAGTCCTAGGCGGTGAGCAATGCTCAAAACATGGCTCACGTAAGCGCCAGAGTGATTGTAATGGTAGAGCGCCGCGCTGTAGTTGCCTTTGTCGGCGCCGCCAGCGGCCAAGTAGCGGCCAGCGGTGTACATGGCATCGTCGAGGTCAGTGATCTGGGTAGTGCCATTGCCGTCGCCATCCACTACCCAGGCTCGGAAGGTGGCGGGCATGAATTGCATGGGCCCAATGGCACCGGCATAGGAGGCGCGGCTCGTATCGCCGCTCTGGCCGGTTTCCGTCTGATGGACAGCGGCGAGCAGCTGCCAGGGTGTGCCAGTGCGGGTTTGCACGGCCAAATACAGAGCGGCAAAGTCCGGCTTAAGACCGGCCGCGCTAAGCCGGGCAGCTGTGGCGATTGCCGGATCAGCGGCAGGGGGAGCGGGGGCAGTGCTCGGCGCCGGCGTGGCGGGGGCGGCTACAGCCTTGGCGGCCGGCGCCGGTGAACTGGCTGCATCAGCCGTCCAGGGCGCGTTAAAAGCTGCCTCGCGCTGGTGGTAACTGGCAAAAAACTGCCACACATTGAGCGCGACCGCAAGCAGGGTTGAAAATAGCAGAGTTTTCTTCATGATCCATCCGGTGCACCCTCCTGATGAGCAATGGGTTATCTTGCGCGTATAAGGTTAAAAAGTCAACCATAAGTGTCATAATGACGCTTAAAATGACAACTGAATTTGACATTATTATCAAATAGGCGTATCGTAAAGGGCATATCCCTATGAAGCATAAGTAGTACCGGCCAGCTGGCCGGCTTTTTAATTTGTTATACTAGGCTTATGAACGATTGTTTATTTTGCGGCATCGCTAATGGTTCTGTTGAGCACCTCCTGTGGCAAAACGAGCACGCCGCAGCTTTTAAAGACATTCATCCCAAGGCACCGATCCATATCCTGATCGTACCCAAGCGGCATGTAGAGAACCTGGATGCGCTGGATGATCCTAATCTGGCCGGCCAATTGCTGCTGGCGGTGCGCGAAGTGGCGCATACGGTTGGTCTGAAGGGCCGCTACCGCGTGGCGCTTAATAATGGCCGGCCAGCGGGGCAGATTATTGATCACCTGCATTTTCATCTGCTGGGCCAAAGTGCTGGCCATGATTTTGCCACGACCGGCGCCGAATCCGACTCACTCTAGGGCTTGATTAATATCTCTGCATAGGCAATAATGGTCGACGGCCTTCATTTCCTTCGATAGGAGAATCATGGAAACTGGACCTGACCCGGACCTACCGCGCCGGACTATCGTAACGGGCAAGTCTCGGGAGAAGAAAGGGAAGAAGGGTTCTCCGAAAAAGACTTCTAAGAACAAGGAGCCGAAGGGCGGTGGCAATTAGCAGTCAACTATGTAATGCCTAATCCGTTAACGGTGTTTTAATGCCCAGCAAAGGAGCTGGCGTGTCGGGCACAAAACCTCCGGTACAGAATTGCGGTACCTGCGGGGGCAAGAAGAGAACAGTTCATTTGGCTCACCAGAATTGGCACTACTATTGCCCGCGGTGCGAGCGGACTCCGAAGAGGACGCCGATCGTGCCTAAGTTCCCTGGGAGACGCCAGTAACCGGAGTAGCTCATCTGCCCCGGCAGGCACATTGTGCTTGTCGGGGCTTTTACTTGCCGAATGAGCGCCCATCTGGTACAGTAGCTCAAGTTATCATCTGCTTATGGATGATGCCAATGTCTAAGGAAAGGAGGTGATCATCTCATGCTTCAAGTTACCCGCAAAGACGACAAAGAGTCGCTCGAGAACTTAATCCGGCGCTTCAACAAGAAAGTGCAGCAGTCTGGTGTGCTCGGTATTGCGCGCCGCCGCAAATACTTTGAGAAGCCACCGACCAAGCGTGTTGAGCGCGAGATCGCCATCCGCAAGGCCGCTCGTAAGGCCGCCAAGGCAAAGGCATACTACGGTACGAGCCGGTAATCGGCCCTCACACCAAAAGACCCGGTTCCCATGACCGGGTCTTTTGGTGTGAGGGCTAGAGTACTAGGCCTAGAATTCGCGCCTCGCTCGGCCCAATGGTACAATACCGGTGAAGAGGACTATCATGACCATTCAGGAACAATTGACCGAAGACATGAAGACGGCTATGAAGGCCGGTGAGACTGATCGTCTCGGCACGGTACGGCTGTTGCGTAGCGCTATGAAGAATGAAGAGATCAAGCTGGGCCATGAGCTAGCTGAGGCTGAGGCGCTCAAGGTGATGCAGCGCGAGGCCAAGCAGCGGCGTGACTCAATTGAGCAGTACACAACGGCCGGCCGGCCCGAATTAGCGGCCAAAGAGGAGGCCGAGCTCCTCATTGTGCAGCAGTACCTGCCGCAGCCGCTCAGTGAGAGCGAGCTAGGGGCGATCGTCGATGAAACGATTGCCCAGGTCGGCGCCACCGATATGAAGCAGATGGGTGCCGTCGTGGGCGCGGTAATGGCGCGGGTGGGCGCCCAGGCCGAAGGGGGCGTTGTCTCCAGGCTAGTACGAGAGAAACTGGGCGCGTAAATGGCGGTACTGGAGCTCAATGTGATAGGCGAGTGGCCCGAGGGGTTGGATTTAGAGCCAATGCAGAGAGTTTTTTCGGCTCTGGTAAGCGCCGAAAATGATGCGCCGGATGGTCAGATTAATTTGGCTTTTGTTGATGATGAAGAGATTCGTAGTATGAATCGTGACCACGCTGGCCATGACTATGCTACCGACGTGCTGTCATTTAGCTACATCGAAGATGGTGAGGCCATCGGCGAGGTGCTTGGCGAGATGGTGATTAGTCTCGAGACGGCAGAACGCCAAGCCGAGGAGGCTGGAACGAGTCTGGCTGAGGAGGTAGCGCTCCTAGCGCTTCACGGTACGCTGCACATTCTAGGCTACGACCACCAAACTGAGGTCGAGCGCCAGGCTATGCAGACGCGCCAACGCGAGCTCATGACGGCAGCAGGATACCAGTACAGGGAGTTTCGATGGATCGAGGCCTAAGGCGCTTTGCGCGTGGATTTTATTACGCCGGACGGGGCATTGTGTACGTGTTCCGGCATGAGCGTAATGCTCGAGTACATTTAGTGTTCGCTGCACTAGCCTTCTTGGTAGGGTTATGGTTACGTGTGTCAGATGCTGAATTGGCAGCGATCTTCTTTGCCATCATCATTGTATTCTTGGCCGAGATCTTTAACACGGCGGTTGAGAAGACGCTAGACCTGGTTGACCCGCATCATAACCCGCACGTGATGCTCATTAAAGACATGACCGCTGGAGCAGTTATGGTGGCGGCAACCGCTGCCGCAGTGGTCGGTGTTGTAATTTTTGCACCATACTTGGTACGGTTATGGGCGAGATAGTTGCGTTAATTGGTCCAACTGGAGCTGGAAAGACCGTACAGGGCGATCGTTTGGCGGAAGCTTTGGGGTGGACTCACATTTCGACCGGTCGGGCGCTGCGTCAAGATCCGACGATGGAGCAGCATCTGCGCAGCGGCGGTTTGGCACCGTCGACAGAGGTCTATCGCATTCTTTTAGCCGCAGTGCAGCAGGCGCCTGTAGATCGAACAATTATTTTAGACGGTTTTCCGCGACTCGTGGAACAGGCCAAGTGGCTCGATGCTCAAGATCAAGTTTGGCATCGTCACTTGCGGTGTGTAGTAGTACTCGATATCGACCAAGCTACCAGTGAGGCCCGCTTGCTTGCTAGGGGCCGTAGTGATGATAATCTGTCCGCGCTGCGGCGCAAGTGGCAGGAATATCGGCAGATCACTCAGCCGGTTGAGGCCTACTATGAGCAGCAAGGTAAGCTCGTAACCGTTGATGGGCGTGGTAGTATAGAGGACGTTAACGAACGTCTGAGGACTGCACTGTCATGATGAATCAAGTTAAAACGGCGGCCGAGATCGCCAATATCCGCATCAGCGGCCAGATGCTGGCGGCGGTATTGCGCTATTTAACGCCGCTGACCGTTCCTGGCGTGACCACCAAAGAGCTGGACCGTTTAGCTGCGGCTGAGCTTGAGCGACTAGGCGGCCAGCCGGCTTTCTTGGGCTACCAGGGTTTTCCGGGCGTGATCTGCATCTCGGTCAACGATGAGGTGGTGCACGGCATCCCTGGACCGCGGCGTATAGCCGAAGGCGATATTGTGGGCCTCGATTTTGGCGTTAATTATCAGGGCATGATTACCGATGGTGCTATCACGGTGCCGGTGGGTGAGGTAGGGGCCGAGGCCAAGCGCCTGCTCGTGGCCACGCAGGAGGCGCTGACGGCCGGCATTGCCCAGGTGCGCCAAGGGGCTCGTATTGGTGACTTGTCCCATGCCATTGAAGCCCGGTTGCGGCGTGATCGCTTGGGGGTGATTGAGGAAATGTGCGGGCATGGCGTAGGGCACCAGGTGCACGAGGATCCGCTGATTCTTAATTACGGCCGCGGCGGCACTGGAATGCGTTTGAAGGCAGGTATGACCATTGCGATCGAACCCATGGCCACGCTCGGTGACCGCCACATTTATGTGGCCGATGATCACTGGGCTATTAAGACCAGCGACGGCAGTCTGGGTGCCCAGTTCGAGCACACGGTGCTGGTAACCCCCGACGGGGCCGAGATCCTTACCCAGTAGAATACAAATTGTGTTCAATTAGGATAATATTTCTATTCAGCTAACCTGCGGTATAATGACAGTAGTGCAATTGGGTTATACATTTGCGCAACGGCCGGCGTAAGAACTATAATATGATCCAATGAGGAGATCGGCAGCTTTGCCCGCTAAAACGACTGAAGAAATTTACATTGGCCTCGACATTGGTAGCACCAAGGTAACCTGCGTAGTTGGCCTGCACGAGGAAGGTTCGGCGTTGCCGAGCGTAATTGGTGTAGGCACAGCGCCCACGAGCGGTATGCGCAAGGGTGTGGTGGTGGACGTCGAGGAAACGGTTACAGCCATTACCGCGGCGGTGGATGAAGCGGAGCGGATTTCGGGCGTGGCGATCGATCAGGCGACGATTTCGATTGATGGCGCCCATGTCGCGAGCCAGAAC
>JARIHM010000151.1 GCA_029288275.1 Candidatus Saccharimonadota bacterium
GGAGATGTGTATAAGAGACAGGCCATCTGCCGTACCAGTGGGTTTGGCGCCAAAGATCATATCGTTTTCATACTTTTCCAGCCGGTGGTCGCCAAATAGCTGGTAGCTCGTTTCGTGCACGCCGCCCTTCACGCGCTGCAATACCTGTACTTTTACGCGCGGCACGGTCAGCTCAGCCACATTGCAACGCGTCAGGTACACGAGCAGATTATTGTTGGTGAGAAACTTCTTGGTGGCGATTGGCGTGTTAGCATCCACCAGTTTGTCGGACAAGAACCAATTGACGTTATTTTCTAGCGCCGTTTTGGTCTCATCGGTTGCGAGTGTTGCATCGCCCATACCTCAAGCATAACTGAGATTCGCGGCCTGTCCACCCCGAACCCTTGCGCCGGCGCTCACATCTAGCTAAGATGAGGCCTAGTCCCTCCCTGCGCGCCTGTAGCTCAGGGGATAGAGCACCAGTTTCCGGTACTGGGTGTCGGGGGTTCGAATCCCTCCAGGCGCACCAATTAAAGCAATTATTATGAGCCAGGAACGACCCCAAATCATCAAGGACGTAGGCTTTGATTTTAGCTGGGATGAGCGAAAGGTCTGGCAGCTTGTTCTGCCAGCCGAAGACATGTCTATTGAAGAGCTGACCTGGCATTTCGACATACCTTTTATTTGGTCTAAGCCTGATGGTTACTACGATGTGACGCCGAGTGAAGTCCTCGAATATCCCAAGCGGCATCCCGAGGAATATGAACGCACCATGCAAGCGGATACGAGCCATCCAATCGATATCATGCTGTGGCGGAATCGCTGGCTAATCCTTGATGGCCTACATCGTCTCATGAAGCAGGCCGCCCAAGGCAAGCGGGTTGTGAGGGTACGCAAGGTGCCGCAGTCGGCCATTCCGCTTATTACTAAAGGTCAGTCTGGGCCAGAGTAAAATCTTCCGTAAACCTCTAGCCAAGCTCTCAATTTTGTGCTATAAAAGTTAAGTCGCGCCGCGTACGGGCCTAGGCGCTCGTAGCTCAGTGGATAGAGCACCTGACTTCGGATCAGGGTGTCGGGGGTTCGAATCCCTCCGAGCGCACCATTTAAAAAATTTGGGCCATTAGCTCAGTTGGTTAGAGCAGGAGACTCTTAATCTCCGTGTCCAGGGTTCGAGTCCCTGATGGCCCTCCAGGAATCATTTGCAAAATAACGGCTTCATGGAGCCGTTATTTTGTTTTACACACACAGCATACTATTGTAATGTACTGCATATCTATCAGGGCCCTCCTGATAGCGTTCTCAAGGAGTAGAAGGTTGCAGCTTAAATTACTTGATGCCGAAGAGTCGTACCGGCTGCTTTGCGCTCAGGGTGAGCAAGTGCCTGCTGCCCACCGGCGTATCGGTCGTCTCGGCGGGATTACGTATGACCATCCTCGTAAGGGCCGCCTTGAAGTTACGGTCGATGACACTGTCCTCGCCTGTACTGGGCGCCTGTATGCGGGGAGTAGTGCACTTCGTGGAGTTTTGCGCCAGCGTGGTGCACATACAGCAACCCTAATCGAAGCGGCGCGTTTCGTAGAACAACGCATATCTGCTGGCATGATCTGGGGTTTCTCTGGATATGCCACTGCCGGTTACCCCTATGGCGTTGAAGCTGAGAGCTTGTCTGAACTCTACGGCTATCTGTCTAAAATTGGTAAAAAGCCGAGTTTGGTCGTGGATGGTGGCGTTAGTGCCGGTGTTCTGGGATTAAATGGGGTGATCGCCGAGCAGCACCAGGTAACGACGTTCGGCTGTATCCCTTTGCAGGGGTTGAGTAGCACCGGCCTAAGAGACCATATGGTTATCTGGGGCAACACCTACGATGATCGCGAGATTCTCGTTGGTACACTTCCCGATATCTTGGTTTGTGTCGGTGGGGGAGACGGTACCCGGCGCGAATGCCAAACAGCGCTCAATAATGGGAGCGTCGTGCTTCTGCTGTCTCCTAGAAGCTATGGTCCAAACTCCTTGCCCGAAACGTACCAAGGCTTCTCGGAGATGACACGTGCGCTAAGTGAGCACCGGTTGTTCGTTTGCGGTCCAAACGACAGCGTGCGGTCATGTGTTGACGCGGCCCTGATGGCCGCCCTTCGCGTTAGCACGAGCCGTTCTGCCCGTATGGGCAAGATGAGGCAACTTCTCGCTCCTTAATGCCGATTTTCTGGCCTGCCTAGTTAGCTAGGCAGGCGCTTTTTTGTCTTCATCGCATTTGCTAAGACCAAGGTAGGCGGATTGATCAGATCTCGTTCCTCTAAATATGGCCATACGTCACGTATTAGGAAATGTATCTCTACCGCATTCCCGGCCTAAGCCCACCGGCACCTTGTGGTATAAGTGGTAGGTGCCATTGGCAAACCAAGAGGAGGCCCAATGCGAACCTTTGCCAGCGATAACTTCTCAACCGTTGATCCACTTATTATGGCCTACCTGGCTGAAATCAATCAGGAGGGCCATGCGCCCAGTTATCAAGGCGATACCGTAACTCGAAAGGCGGAAGCCGAATTCGCGCGGGTATTTGGTGATGGCGCACGCGTCATCTTCGTACCCTCTGGCACGGGCGCCAATATCCTGAGCCTCAAGCTTCTTTTCACGCGCCCATACGAAGCCGTCCTGACCTCCGAGGGCTCGCATGTTTTCGGTGAAGAGACCGGGGCCGTTGCGGCCAATCTTGGAGCGCACATCTACACTTTGCCGCACCACGACGGCAAAGTTAGCCTGGATGAGTTGCGACGCTCGGTCGAAATGTGGATTGGCGAGGACTTCCATGCGCCACTCCCCAGAGTTGTTAGCATTGCCAACTCTACCGAATATGGCACCTGCTACACTCCAGCCGAAGTGCGGGCCATCGCCGATTATTGCCACGAGCACGGCCTCTATCTCCATATGGATGGCTGTCGGCTGCCTAATGCTGCTGCCGCGTTGAGCGTTGATCCGTGTGAACTTACTCGCGATGCGGGCGTGGATGTGCTCTCGTTTGGGGGCGCCAAGAACGGTCTCATGTCGGCTGAAGCTGTGGTCATCTTCAACGCACCTGAGTCCGACCTTATGCGGATGCAGAAGCAGGCCATGCAGCTTGTGTCAAAGCTGCGCTTTGTCTCGGGCCAATTCGTACCGTATCTTGCTGAGGAACGCTGGCGCACTAATGCTGCGACGGCCAACCGTCTTGCGCGGCGCCTTGCCAATGGTCTGCGTGGTGTTCTTGGAAGCGTTGTTAGCCGGCCCGTCGAAACCAATCAGGTTTTCTGCCGTTTGCCCGCTCCTATCGTCAGCCGCATTCGCGCCGCTGGGCACAGCATCTACGACTGGCCGACCGGTGAGACCCGCTTCGTAACTTCCTGGGATAACACCGACACTGATGTCGATGAGCTGCTTAAGCTCGTAAAGCTCTAGCTCGATTGCACCCCAAGGAGCCTCCAGTCTGAGCCACCGGCTCCGGCTGGAGGCTCAGACTGCAACAACTCACATAATGGCCTTCCATAGCACTTATGC
>JARIHM010000187.1 GCA_029288275.1 Candidatus Saccharimonadota bacterium
ACTTTGGATGAGGCACGCACAAAAGAACTTCCCCCAGCCATCCGCTACATTATTGATAATTTTGAAGAACAGATTGAACATACACCATCTACACATCTTGCGGTTTAAGAGGTAATACAGTACAATAATGCGGTACCTAACAGGGGCGATTAGCTCAGCTGGCTAGAGCGCTTCGTTTACACCGAAGATGTCGGGGGTTCGAGTCCCTCATTGCCCACCAGGAATTATTTTACGTAAAATGCCAGCCCCCCGAGGCTGGCATTTTAACCTCTTCTAACAATTTTCTTTTGTTATAATTCAGAATGCTCCCAAACTTCGAGTAGAGAGTAGCAAAATGGGCGGGAAGCACAAAACGGTAAAGTGCAAATGTCCATGCGAATGCTGGCACACCTGGCTTATCCCCGCCGCCGAAGTAGCGCGGTACCGACCGAAACACCTCAAGAAATGGGTCTGCACGGACTGCCTTCAAGGTAATCACCCTCCAAAATGAGATCTCGGCCCAAGCAGGCGGACTTTCTGGCCAATACCCCTTTACTTTACCGCCAGACAGACCTTATGCTGCCCGGGGAGGTAGGAATGCAGATAACACCGCTTTTACTGGGTTATATTGGGGCAACCATAGCGGGCAGCCTGGGCTTTGCCGCCATCTGCTGGCGCCTCAGCCATTTGCGCCGCCAGGGCGGGAATGATTGGCACAAGCCGCGCCAAGCTCGACGAACCGCCTCGATCGGCATTCTCTTTGGAATATTGACCGTCTTCACTACCGTGGCGAGCGTCTACATGGCCTTGCCGCCCGAGCTAGGCTTGAGCGAGTCGAGCAACACGCCTGTCGGCACCACGCTGCTAGCAATGATAATCCTGCTAGCAACCACCGTCATTGCAGGCGGCGTGGTATTCGCTATCTTCAGTCACTTCACTCGCGGTATGGAGTTCGACAGCGAGGGTTCCGGCGGTTAGAACGCAGAGTCGGGCCAATGAAATATGCTACTCTCCGCAAGATTCCCGTGTATCTGAAAGAGGTACGATGCGAGCACGCAAGAAGGATCGCAGAGGCAACTGGGTGTATAAGGGTAGTCGCGTACGATGGGTTGGGGTAGACCTCAAGTTCACTTCCGAAGACCACAAAAACGGTTACAAGGACGTGAAGCACGGCGACAGAGGACGTATTACTTCCCTCACCCATGTAAGCGGACCAAATATGGTCCTGATCCTGTTTAAGGGTCATACCAAGCCTGTTAGCCTGGGTCTGGCAGTCCTCGAGAAGGTTTAGCGTTAAAACACCTTGGCCCGCCTCTGCTTAGTAGGAGGCGGGCCTTTTAATCTAAAGAGCTCAGACGATGCCGGCACAGAAAATAAACACCCCGTCGACCGCAATCGACGAGGTGGTATGGTGGAGGGGTTGATGGCCATCACGGTTCGATGGCTTTGCGCTCCGGTTCCAATACTTCACCGGAGCTCACCAGCTGCGCCCCTTGCATCAGCTGTTTGTTAGTGAACGCGACCCGATCCCGCCCAGTTGGGATATCCGCGAAGAACTCATGCATCTGCATGGTGTCGTGGAAGATTTCCCGAACCACCAGTGGCGTGGTGGCTCCAGCTCCCAGTGCCTCGGTCAGGCCAGGAAAGACGCTGCTCGGCTCGCCGGATACCAGCTCCTGCCGTTGTTCGCAGCAATAGAGCCACTCAGCTGGGTTGGTAGCTAGGCGATAGGCGAACATAATCTCCCAGAGCTTGCCGCCGTACCGGATGAACGATCCGGGCTGAAAGCGCAGCCTCGGCGCCTTACCAGCAGGCAGCACTCGAATAGTGCCTCGCTCCTGGCGCCGGTCTGGATCCAGCCTGATCAGGGACGGAAGCCGCAGCTCAACGTGTCGAGTACGCTGAGTACCTCGAGTCGTGGGAAGCATGCGCTGTCTCCTTCCGGGAGGAATGGCTGGCTGAGCTTTCGTTATAATAACATTTTATACATATTTTGCAAACTTACCATCAACGAGGACAACTGAAAAGAAAAACTCCAGATTTTTATTCTGGAGCTCCTGGAATCAGATTGAGGCTAGCATCGAACATATGTATATGAGACTGGCCGCCGTCTTCAAGCCAGAGAGTACTTGAACCCAATGCAACAGATTAGACGCACAAAAAAGAAAAATCCCAGAAATAATTCTGGAATCTTTCTCTCTGGAAAAACTTATGAATAATATCCTGGTGCGCGAGAGAGGACTTGAACCTCCACGCCCTTGCGGGCACCAGCCCCTCATGCTGGCGTGTATACCATTTCACCACTCGCGCGCGGTGGACTCGAATAGATTACCACATTCCTACGTGTATGGCCAGTGATGATACAGCTGGCTTAACGAATACTCATGACGGAGGTGTTCACGAGCGTAGGCCTCGGTGGCATCAACTTTCTTGCCCGGGTTCAGAATATTATGCGGGTCAAAGGCTCGTTTTACCTGCCGCAGCAGCTCCATCATCTCTTTACCATAGAGTTGTTCGAGGTAAGGCCCGCGAATGAGGCCATCATTATGTTCGCCGCTCGTGGAGCCACCAAAGGCCATGACCAGCTCGTGAAAATCATGGCTGAGCGCAAAGAGTGTATCCACATCCTTCTTCTTACCCAAATCCAGGAATGGCTGCAGATGGAGATTGGCATCACCGGCGTGGCCCCAGGTGGCGATATCTAGCTGGTATTTGCTCAGCAACTTGTAGGTGCGGTCAAGGAACTGCGGCAGTTTAGCTACTGGCACAATGCCGTCCTCAATGAACGGCAGCGCCTTCTTGGTCCCGTTGGTCATCCACATAACGGCCGCAGCACTATGACGCAGGTTCCACAGGGCGGCCTGTTCAATTGGATCCGCCGAGAAGCGGTAGCTAGTAGCCAAACGTGCCATGAGGCGAGCCGCCCGGCGGCTCTTGAGCGTTTGCGTAAATTGGCTCAGGTCATCAAACTCCGCTAATAGCACTAGACGCGGCATGGTTTCGGGCA
>JARIHM010000001.1 GCA_029288275.1 Candidatus Saccharimonadota bacterium
CGGGGTTGGATCGAGGGCCAGCGGGTCAAGTTGCGCCTTGCGGCCGGTGATCTGGCCGGCGTCTAGCTGGTAATGCCGCCCGGTTCTCTCTTCTTAGAGAGAACCGGGCGTTTTTCGTTTAATCGGCGTTAAGGGCGCGGCTAATGGACTGGGCAAGCTGACTAACGCTCGGCCGCTCGGTATCGCCCAGGCGAGCACTGGCCTGGCTCAGGATATACGCGCCCGTAGCTAAGCCTTCGTGCGGCCGGGCGCGGTTTTGGAGCCACATCACAGCGAGCACGGCGTAGTAGGCAGCCGGCACGAGGCTGAGGCGGTAGCTAGCAGGTGTTACGATCAGCTCATCGCGCGTGGCAGCGACAATCTCCGTGCCATAGACGGCATAGTGGCAGCGCGAGACGGCGGCTACATCGCGAATAATCTCGAGCTTATTAATGAGTCCCCCACCCGGCCGAATATTAATGGCTATGCCAAGCTGCCCGGCCAGCTTGAAGATCTCGGGCATGGTGGCAATAACCAGGCAATCTGGCCGATCGGTAAATTGCTGCACATGGTGTTGCAGCGCGGTGAAGGCATCGGCAAACAGAATAACGGGCCGCTCAAGCTCACTCATCAACCGTTCTATGAGCATAGAAGTGTGACTATTATTGGATAAGTTGGCGCCCAGGGCAACGGCATCAGCCTCTTCGGCCAGGTCAAGCAGCCGGCCGAGTGCCTCGCGCCCAAGCGAACCAGACGGGCTGGACGGTACAAAGATCGTGTCTGGCGCGCCACCTACCAGCTTAGCTAGCACATCGGGTAGTACCACGTGGCATTCGCCAGCACCGGCGGCCATAGCTAACTGATGCAGGCTGGTGGCAATGCTAAAATCACCAGCATGGCCACCGGGCACCAAAAGACGGCCGGCCCCACTGCGCGTGACCGGCCGGTTATAGAGCACCTTGGGATATAACGGTGCGCTGTCTTGGCGCGTAAACCGCGGAATTTCAGCCATGAGTGAGCGCCTTGAGCCGATCAAGATTGGCCTGGTCGGGACCGCTCTTGCCATCGATGCCGGGTACCTCCAGAATGCCACATACGTCTTTAAGCTTGGGGTGGTTGACGATCACCTCAAAGCCGGCTTTACCGATGGCACCGTCACCAATATTCTCGTGCCGGTCAATGTGCGTGCCCAGATCAGCCTTAGAATCATTGAGATGCATGACGGCCAGCCGGTCAAGGCCAAGGCGACGGTCAAACTCGGCTAAGAAGTCATCCAGGCCAGAACGCGTGCGGATGTCATACCCGCTTGTGAGCGCATGGGCAGTATCAATGCACACGGCCATACGCGGATGACCCTTCATGGCCTCAAGCATCGTGGCTAATTCTACCAGCGAGTTACCGACATTGCCGCCGGCGCCGGCCGAGTTTTCCATAATCAATAAGCTATGCTCACTGTCCTCGAGCGCCCGCGTGTAGGAATCGGTAATGCGGCTAAGTGCTTGCTCAAAACCGAGGCCTTTGTGCGAGCCCATGTGGGTAACCACGCCCTTGGCTCCCAGCGTGTCGGCCGAGGCTAGCGTATGAGCCAGTGCCTCAATTGATTTCTGGCGCTGATCAGTATCCGGCGTACCATAGCTGGCCAGATACATCATATGCACCCATACCGGACCTATCCCGGCCTCGCGGCAGGCGGACTGAAAGGCTTGGCCTTGGTCGGCTGTATAACTGGTTTGCTTCCAACCACGCGGATTGGAAGCAAAAATCTGTAACGTTTCCGCGCCCATGGCTCTAGCCCGGGCGGGTGTGCTATTTAAATTACCAGCCGTTGAGATATGTAAACCGTATCGCATATCTCCCAGTATACGCTACTTGTGTGGACGCTTTCTCACCGACGTCTCGTAATCGGGGTCAAATTCCAGCGTTTCGTAGTAAGCCGGCATCTGGGAACCAATCAGATGCCGTTCCACCAGCTCACTGGCAACCTCCTCATCAAAGCCAAGCCGGATAATTTGCTGAACCTTTTGGGTCGGATCGCCGTTTGAGAATAAAATCTCCTCAAGCCGCCGCTCCTGCCATAGTACGCCACGTTCCCTCATGATGCCCTCCACCACGTTAGTTTGATCAGCATAACCGTGCACCAGATGGTATCGCATTGGGCATTGTTCTAAGGATTCACATAATGCAGCTACTGCATTAGGACATTGCTTAGAGAAACAAACCCACTCTTAAGCTTTTCAGCTTCATTGAGAAGATATGACGGATCTGCCGAAAACCAAGTGGTCATCATGATCGAATCTTTAAAAATTTTGACCATTTCTTAGCCGGTACCTCCTCGTATGCTAAGGGCAAATTAAAAGGGTTAGAGTATGGCGCAATCGCAGATCGAACATGTTGTCATTATCGTCAAGGAGAACCATACGTTCGATAACTACTTTGGCCGGTATCCTGGTGCCGAGGGCGAGACAACCCTGGCTGATGCGCCTAATCCCCCGGCCTCCGATCATCCACATACTCATGAGGCTTGGCTTAAATTTGACAAGAGCGCCGTTCGGCAGCAATACAACCAGGCGGTACTAGCTGATTATTGGCGTCTGGCTGCTGACTTTACGCTTTGTGATCATTACTTTACTGACGTAGCTGGTCCGTCAACGCCCAATCACCTCATGCTCATTACGGCCGATTCCCCGGTAATTGATAACATTCATAAAACCAGTGAACAAGATGCCAAGCAGCCACCGACGCCATTTGATCTGCCGTCGCTCCCGGCCGAACTCGAAAAAGCGAATTTGAGCTGGAAGAATTATGGTGGTTATGCGTTTGCTTACATTAAGGCGCTCAAGGGTTCGCCCGGTAATGTGCCTTCAGAACAATTTATTACCGATGCCCAGGCCGGCAAGCTGCCAACGGTATCCTGGCTTTATGCCTCCGAAACCACCGAACTATACGGGAATCTAAGCGAGCATCCACCAGCTGATGTCCGCCCTGGGATGGCTTGGACTATGAAGCAGCTGAAGGCCCTGGCGGCTGGTGGGCTCTGGGATAAGAGTGTTGTTTTTATTACGTGGGATGACTGGGGCGGCTGGTATGATCACGTTGTTCCACCTGAGGTCGAGACGTGGCAGGATGGCACTCAGTTCCGCTATGGCCCGCGGGTGCCCTGCCTAGTTGTAAGCCCATATGCCAAGAAAGGCTATGTCTCGAAAACTCAGCGCTCGCATGTGTCGCTCCTGGCTTTCTGTGAACAGCAATTTAACCTACCGGCCCTCACGGATCGCGATCGGACGGCCGATGCTATGGCTGATTGCTTCGATTTTAGCCAAACGCCGCTGCAACCACCCCGATAG
>JARIHM010000047.1 GCA_029288275.1 Candidatus Saccharimonadota bacterium
GCTCTTTGGTGTCTCCGATTCCCGGGGCTAGCTGGCCCATTGGGAATTGATCGAGGGAGACGCTTAGGGCATCTCTACTAATAATGGTTCTCCACCCCATCCGGCTGCCAGCTGGCTTACAAGATCCAGCGTCAACCGAACGAGATACTATTCCTACTTGGTCCTACCTCCGCGCATTGGCCCGGAGCAGAAGAATTTCGACCGTTAGTTTAATGCTTCGTATCGACGGTTGGGAATAGTAAATTGATCCTCATATAGCGTACATCACCTATTCCGCTAACGCTTATCAATTTACTTCCGTAGTCTAGCAACGAGGCAAAT
This sequence comes from Candidatus Saccharimonadota bacterium, assembly GCA_029288275.1. Lineage (GTDB taxonomy): Bacteria > Patescibacteriota > Saccharimonadia > UBA4664 > UBA4664 > JARIHM01. Next base: position 322 of record JARIHM010000047.1, read on the forward strand.
ATCTGTCAAGAATGTTAAATGCCTTTCTAAAGCCAAAAAATAACGTCATCGATACCTCTTATGGTCAAGAAGCGGCTGCTTATCACAAAATGCCAGGGTGTCAAATTTGAGCTTGTTTTAGTTTAAATATTTCGCAATATTGGCTTGGTGTTCGGCATAGGTATGCGCAAAATAAGTCTTGCCGTCTTTGCCAGTGAGGAAATAAGAATAATCGGTATTGGCCGGATGTGCCACGGCATCGAGCGCCGACAGACCGGGACTGCAGATGGGACCGGGTGGCAAGCCCACAAATTTGCGCGTATTGTACGGCGAATTAAGGTCAAGGTTGAATGGTACGCCTAGCAGATCGGCCGCGTAGTGCACCGTGACGTCGGAACCAAGCATCGTATTCTCGCGTAGACGCTTGAGGAAGATCTGAGCCACAATGGGTCGGTCTTCGGGCCGGTTCACCTCTTTTTCAACGATTGAGGCTACGGTGAGTGCCTGGTGAAGACTGAGACCTTCAGCGCTAAAGGCCTGCACATATTCCGGTCCTACCCGCTTGCCAAAGGTCTGTAGCATGGTCTCAACCAGGGTACTGGCCGTAGTGTTGACTGTGATGTCATATGAGTCCGGAAAGAGATAACCTTCCAGACTGACGCCGGCCGGCTTGGAGCTCAAGAACGATTCATCGTGGTGAGCGGCCAGAGCGGCGTCGAAATCAGCCTTTGTAATGCCCTGAGCGGCGGCCAATCGCTCAATGTCGCTCAGGCGCGTACCTTCAGGGATGGTCAGACGGTGAGCATCGACTTTGCCCGAAGCCAGTACGCCAGCAATATCCGGGCTGGATTGGCTGGGCGAGATCGAGTACAGGCCGGCCTCAAGGTGGCCACGCAGACCATGAAAATTCACGTAGGTTAGGAAGGCATTGCGATCGCGAATGAGGCCAGCCGCTTTGAGACTCGTGGCTACATCGGGCGCGCGCTGACCCGATTTAACCTCAAATTCGTGGTCGGTGCCGTCAATTGACACTGGCAATAGCTCAAGGCGATACCAGGTATAACCACTCACCAGTACAATAATAGTCGCCAACAGCAGCCAAAAAGACCAGCCTCGTCGCCGGCGCAGGGGTTTGGTCCGAAATATGGCGTTGGGCACGGTTCTCATAGAGCGTCTAGATAATCCTGCAAAATGATACTGGCAGCTTCGGCATCGATCTGCTCGGGTTTATAGGGTTTACCTGATTCGCGCAGGCGCTCCTCGGCCACGCTGGAGGTGCCGGCTTCATCCTGAAATACGATATCAGCAGTGAGCGCGCTGAGGTGGTCGTCGGTGAAGCGGCGCACAGCCAGGGTCTGTGGCGTATCGGCGCCATCAAGGTTGCGCGGCAGTCCTACCACAATGACGTCAAACGGACCGTGGCGCTCGATCACCGCCAGGAGCTCAGCGCCGCTCACCGTGGCCAAGGGGCTAGCCAGCTTGGCTTCGCTATCCCCCATGGCCAGGCCGATGCGTTTAGCGCCGTAATCAATCCCCAAGTATCGCTTCAACCTACTGACTCGCGACCTGAATGCTGATGCTAATTTGGCTGGCCCGGGCAGGCAACGAAGTAACCCAGACTGGCCAGAGGCTGATATCGACTTTTTGTACCCCAGGCAGCTTGGTGGCGGCTTCAGCAGCATCGCCATAGCGTTTGCCCTTGAGCTGCGTCGCGATCTGCACTTTATCGAGCTTGGCGCCGCCGTAGGCCTGGGTAGTCAAGTGGAAGCTCTGCCGACCGCTGGAATCGGCCGGGCTAGCCGTTACCTGCGCGTTGTTCAGGCCGTTATCGTATACCTGATTTTGACTGCCAATCTGCTTTTGCTCGGCGGCTTCCACGAGCGCCGTGTAGTCAGTTTTCTTTACGGCTAGCTCGGTGTACGTAGCTTTCAAGCTAAGGGTGGCAGTAGTACCTTCGGCGCCAATCGTCGGGCTGGAGGTCACATTATCGGCAGTTTGCGCCTGCGAGCTGGTCAGAGCCTGATAGCCACTTGGTACCTTGCTATCCAAATTGCGCTGCGAGCCTGCTTTATCACCCGCCAGGAGAGCGGTCTGGGCTTTATTAATATCATCCTGAGTGACGACAGTGACCGTTTTGCTCGTACCACCGCCCATCTGGGCCCCCTGGCCATAAATCTTGCTCTGCATATCGCCGCTGTAAGCCACAATAGTGTAGCGAGCCGGGCCCTCATTGTAAGTATCGCCGTTCTGGTCAGCGGTAACCGCTACGGTCACCGTTCCCGGCTGCAGGGATAACTGGCCATGCGACAACGTTGGCGTGGCGCCGGGCACGGTTACATCGCTATTGGTGCGGAAAATCTTGCCGTCGGGAGCAGACAGACGCGTTCCCGAGGTTAGCTCATGCGTATTGGTGTCGTAGGTGTTGTAGATGGTCATCTGCCCGGTAGCCTGCGTACCAACGTCTTTCTGCCCGGTAGGTGTAAAGGGCGCTGAGAGGTCCTTACTAAAAGTAACTGTCTGAGCCGCCAGCACCGAACTGGACTGATCGGTCTGGTGCAGGTTAGGGTCGGCCGCAAAGGTCATATCGATACCGACCTTGCTACCTACAGCGTAGAGCGTAACCTTGGCGCTGGTGAGGAAATACATGGCCACAAAGTAGCCCACAATGAGCACCACGGCCAGGCCCACCCAGAGCAGGCGCTTCTGCAGTTTATTAAAATTCGGGACCTTAGGGCCAGACTTGGCGATGCTATCAACAGAGCTGGGCTCTTCAGCGGCGTCAACAGCCGCAGCGGCCACCGAAGCTGGAGTGGCTGGCGGCGTAGGCTTGTCATCGACCGCCTTACGGGCAAAGAGCGGTTTCTTGGGCGCAGTCGGTTTGGACGCCACGGCCGCGGGGGCCTCAGTCGGCGGCGTGGGCTCAGGGTCGTCGGCTTCAATGACGTCTTCGTTCGAAACTGGCTCCGGCGCAGCGGTTTCGGCAATCACCGGCTTCGCGCCCAGCGATGGAGCCACTGCCAGGCCCAATCGCCCGGCTAAATCGGTCGCCACGCGGTCGTTTGTGACAAGCACGAGCTCTTTGCCAGAACTGGCCGCCGCTTTTTTTAAAAGCTTAAGGTTAATAATGCTCTGCAGCATGGTCGAGCGTTTGGGCACCACAATCTGGACTGCATCGCCCTCAACCTTTTGTAATTTATCGATGGCTGAGGTGATGTCCTCATCAGCCTCTAGATAGAGCGCATTATCCTTCATGTTACAAGATTACCACAAAGCTTATGGTTTGTGCCTACTTAGTGACAAAATATGGATAAAATGGTATGGTCATGGTCGTCAAACCCCTCCTATCGAAGGGTCGGAGTCATGAAGTTCCTTGCTCGATATCTCCCAAGTACCTACGTCCTCGGTTTCTGGGTTCTGCTGGGCTTTACTCTGAGCAGTATCGGCTGGCTAACGCTCGTTTACTCGCTCGGCGGCTTCAGCCCAGAGATGATCTACCCCGGCGTAATCGTTGGATTTCTCATCTTCTACACGTACAAGGCCTACGGCGACTACCAGTTTTGGCGCCTATGCAAACGAGTGATCGCCGTGATTATCAAATGGCGCAGCGACACCGCGAAACCGGTCATGCTCCACCATAACGGGTTCATGATGTGGGGAAAGCGATGGCTAGAAGAGGGCAACCTCCTGACGCGTATTGCCCGCTGCCAAGCCCCCACCGAGCCCATCTCGGCCGGACTTATGCCCTGCGATTACTACATCATTGCCGAGTATGCACAGGGTCACATCGGAGCCACGATCACCAGCATCACTCGGTTCTTTGAAGAGCGCGAAGACGGCGGATCGATCGGCAGCGTCTTCTACGGGCCAGAGGAGAGGGCAACGGGTCGAACGCCCACCCTGACCGAGCTTCGACAGTTCGTCAGCGAACTCGAGCAGGCCCATGAGGAGCCTGGCCAGTGGATCAAGGAAGTGGAGGGTCTTGGTTCAGGAGCTTGGCTGTGGGTACCGGCGGATGAAGCTTAGCAAAATGGCCCGGAAGACATATCTTCCGGGCTTTATTTTTTGCCTCCTTAAGCCGAGATTGCCCGCGAGAGCTTCTTGATGAGTGTCTCAGTGAGATTCTCGCCGCCCATAGTATCAAGGCCCAGATTGGCGAGCCCCATCGGCGTAATATCAGCGTAGCTCGTGAGCTTGCCGGTCTTGTCGACCACGCGATTAACTTCGCTGGGGCTAATGTGCGACACCACTGGCTTGCGCGCAAACGGCAAGTTTTTATACCAATCACTGCCCTTGAGTGCCGTCAAAATCTGTGGCAGACCAGTGCCACCACCGCAAAGCAGAATCTTGGCCGGCAGGTGATCTACCTTATCAAATTCGGCCAGGCTCAGCTCTACGCCGCTTAGCCATACCTTAATATCTGCATTGACCGCTTCCTCGACCAGCTTGGTGCCCTTAGGCCCCAGCTTGCCGGCGCTGTAGGCTAGCTTCATGTCCTCGGCCTTTTCAAAACTGACGTTGGCCACTTGAGCAATCCGCTTGGTAAAACTGCGGCCGCCGATAGCAAACATTTTGGCGCCCTCTACCCCACCGTTGTTCACGAGCGCAATGTCGGTAGTGCCACCACCAATGTCGATAAAAATAGCGCTAAATTCGCCCGAATCCTGGCCGCCCACACTCTTGGCCACGGCAAAGGGCTCGGCTGCAATACTAATGAGGTTCAGATCAAGATCGGCAGCCACGCTTTGGAGCGCGCCCAGATGCACCATAGGCGCAAAGGCATTGAATAGCTGGATCGACACGTCACGCCCCTGGAAACCGATCGGATTCGTTACTCGGTAGCCATCGATCTGCACGTCGACAATGGCCGTGTTCACAAGCTTAACCTCAATCTCCTTCATGCCGGTTTCCCAGGTAAGCTGCTCGCGAGCACGCTCAAAGGCCCGGTACTGCACGCGGTCAAGAATCTTTTTGAGTTCGGGCATGTCGATGGGATCAGATGATTGCGCCCGCTTATAGCGGATTACGGTGCTGGCGCCTTTCACTAGCTCACCCGCGATACCGACTACGACGTCTTTAGCCACTACGCCAGACATCTTTTCGGCCATGCGCAGCGCTGCGTCGCAGTTTTCAACCACGCCGCGAATGTCGGTAACGGCGCCGCCCTGCATATCGGTCAGACGCTGGCGCTGGCGACCCACGCCAATAATCTCAACCGTCTCACCCTGTACCTCGCCAATCAGCGCCTTTACAAATTCGGTACCAATATCCAAGGCTACCAGGTAGCGCGGACCGCTGGCACTCTGGCGGAGGCGAACAAACTTTTCGAGCAATTTTATGGCCATAGAGAAACTCTTACGCTCTGATTGTACTGCTTATGGTCACAGGATACCACTAGGGCTTGAGGGTAGCGCTCTTTGTAGGCGCTTGGTTGCTCGTAGCTTCAGGAAGCGGCGTGCCAGGCGTTGGAGTAGGATTCCTGGCTTGGCGTAGCTGCTCTTTGATGCTCGCCATGTCGCCTTGCTGCTGGCTAAGCTGCGTGCGATAGTCGTCGGTCTTGTGCGTCAGCATGAGCGTAATGATAGCGCCACCCGCCACCAAAACGGCGATCACGACCCACTGCATGATGACGAGTTGCTTGGTGTGTTTCATGATTGGTCCTTAATTAATCGACGCTAGCGTCGGCATGATCACATTCTGCACAGCGCTAATGTCATTCTTGATTTCGGTGCGCGAGGCGGTGGTACTGCCACAATTACTAGTGGGCGGCACGTAGTAGTAATTGAAACCCCCAAGCGATTTAACCAGCTGGCTGGCCGACGTGGATGGCTTGGAATTAAGCGGCCGGCGCACCAGCATGCCGAGCGCACCAGGGCGGCAGGTGGGATACTTGGCCATCAGGCTTTTGCCCGTGAGATTAGCCACTGCCAGTACGCCAATTTTTTGATAACTATAGGTGAGGTCGGCCACAGGAGCGCTCGGTGTGACACTGGTGCCGAGCTCGGTAAATGATACACTCTGTGATCCTAGCACTGCCGGGGTCGGAGTGGGTGCGGCCGAAGGATTAGCTGATGGGCTCGGAATGGGTGTGCTAGCCGCGGCAGCCGACTGATTGAGTTGGTATCGTAAATCGGTGATCTGACCCTGCAGAAGCTGTTTACTCTGGCCAGCCTGCTGATACTGGTAATAGTTGAGGTAAGCTGAAGCGGCTAGGCCCAGACCGAGCACAGCCGCTACTACAATTAATAAAACCTGAGCACTACCACGTTGCCACATCACCTATCACCTGTCATGTGGGTTTTAGTATAAGCAAAATGACGATCGTTTTGAAGTCTTGCCATTGTGCCCGACGGGAAACTTTGGTATAACCAGCGGGAGGTTTGAGGCCTAGCAATCGAACAGAAGGGTTCAATGTGAAGCCAAACGGCCAGGAGCGCCCGCCATATCGGCGCGTACTTCTGAAGCTCGGGGGCGAGATGTTTGGTGGGGGCGGCGTAGGTGTCGACCCCGACGTAGTGCATACAGTGGCGGCGCAGATCGCCGACGTGGTGCGCCGCGGTACTCAGGTAGCGGTAGTGATCGGCGGCGGCAACTTCTTCCGCGGCGCCCAGCTGAGTCAGCGTGGCATGGACCGCGACCGGGCCGACTACATGGGCATGCTGGGCACGGTTATGAACAGCCTGGCTCTCCAGGC
>JARIHM010000054.1 GCA_029288275.1 Candidatus Saccharimonadota bacterium
TCGGCAGCGTCAGATGTGTATAAGAGACAGCCGTAATTTTGTGCTTTGGTATCTCCAGAGAGACATTTTTAAGGTTATTCTCGCGAGCTTTCACAATGCGAATACTATTTTTTTCTGCCATATTCCTCCGATAGTAAGCATTTCCTTCACGCGTTATACCGATCCGACGGCTCGATATCAATAGGCATGAAGCTGATTACTACCCCCGATTATCCAAAGTCCGGCCTGACGCTCTCGTGAACCCCTCGTTACTCAGCCCCTTGCAAGCATAAGCACGATCGCATATGGTACAAGGGTGAAACATTTTGCTATTATTGCCGTTATTTTAGCATTGGTGGTAAGCGCCGGGATTGCCCTTGGCCTGCCTTTTGCCGTCGCGGCCTCGGCCAGCGATCGCTTTGAGGTGGCCGTCACGTTAGGCGCAGCCCTTATTCAACTGACGTCTGCCTACCTTTTCTTATACGCTACCCAGAGCTTTAAACCAGTGCTGCGTAAGGCTTACATTCTAATTGTAATCGGCATGATGATGCTGGCTTTCGTTCAAGTGGGTCTGCCCGTGGCTACCATTTTCAATCTTTACGACTTCTGGCCCCTTCTCGTGGCCGTTCTCCTCTGTTATTTCTGCAGCGGGATATTTATATACATAGGCATACGCAAATATGCGCTGCTCGTAGACGCACGGAATAAAGGCACCTCCTGGCGCTGGGTGACGGGTTTTACGATTATCCTAGCCATCGTGCTGACTGCTATTTTTCGGCAAGCGCCGCTGCCTCAGCTTATTGCATGCAATATAGTCTTAAACATAGCCGCGATGGTGGTGGCACAGCGTATCCGACAGCAGCTTGGTAGTACCTATACCGACGCCATCAATAAACTAACATTAAGCCTCTCGGCCATCGTCATCTTTGATCTTCACATGATGGTAACGGAAGCCTTCTGGCCCGACGGCAAGGGCTGGTACTTTACGTTTGGTATTCACTATTGGCCCCAAGTACTCTGGGCTGTGGCATCACTCATTGCTGGGCAGGCATTTCTCCGAACCGTCTTTTATCCTCGGGCAATCCAAGAAAATGCTCCGTTCATTGATTCCATTATGTACCTAGCGACTTTGGTTAGTAACACTCAAGCTATCGATCCAATTCTCGACCGATTACGTACCATTACGGCCAAGAAAAACCCTGAAAACTTTACCACTCAGGACCGCCAGGAGCTTCTCGCTGTGTACCGCCAACTTGAAGATTACCTGGTAACGAGTGACCCCATACGAACATATTCTCGCCAGGAGCTACGAAGCCACCTCACTTATGATTTCCAGGATGCGTTAAAGGCTACTTCTTAGCCTGTAGTATCACGTAGAGGACTAGGCATAAGTATAAGAAAGGGCGCCCGTCCTTACGCCCACTCAAGGAGCTTTGCCCATGACTACGCCCGAAAGCCAGCCAAATGCTAGGAACGAGCCGGTGCGATCCAGCGTCGATTACACTGAACTTATGAATGCCGCCCATTCAGAGTCAAATGCTCGGGCCCGCCAAGAACAGCTCCATGAGCTGCCGGTGAGTGCGTCACACCAGGCTGAACTCTTGCTCGTCGAGCGCGGCCTAAAACCAGCAACGTTCGATGTGGTCCGAGAGGGTAGCGAACGGCAGCGCGCACTCCTAGCCTACGCTCAAGCAGTCACCCCGTTCATGATGTAGTGCAGACCGGCTTGGAATTTCTCGTCCTGAGCCTCGGGGCTTTTAAAATCATCATGCCGGAGAGACTCCGCCAGATATGGGTAGTCCTTAAGGAATCCGGCCAGATCAAACTGAGCAAGCTGCTCAGGCGTAGGAGCAGCTTGCTCCTCAATGACGTAGCCAAAGGTGTAGGTAGTAGCTGTAATCATAACGCCGCGAGCCTGAGCCAGAGTGAGTCCGCCACTCGTGAGCGAAATAAGACCACACTCAAACGACTTAGCGAGGGTGACTGCGGGGTAAAGACGAGCGCCGGCTACCACGCGGGCGCCATCCGGGTAGGTTAGCATAGCCTGACGTAACCGCGTCATGTGAGCAGTAAGCCAGTCCTGCCAGGCTTGCTCGGG
>JARIHM010000061.1 GCA_029288275.1 Candidatus Saccharimonadota bacterium
GGTTATGTGAACGGCAACTTGCTCACCAGCCTGGCGGCAGCGCTGACTACGGCCATTGCTCTGGCGATCGCCCATGTACCGTATGCAATACCGTTGGGTATCTTTGTAGGCATTATGGACCTATTGCCACTAGTGGGCGCAACCATTGGCGCCATTGTGGTGCTGCTTGTGGCACTCTTTACTTCCCTGCCAGCTGCTATAGGTATGGCAATCTTCTTTGCGATCTACCAACAGTTTGAGAATCACGTGCTGCAGCCGGTAGTGTACGGCCGTACGGTGGAGATTTCGCCCCTGCTAGTGCTCGTGGCGGTACTGGTCGGTGCGGCCATCGGCGGCATTCTGGGCGCCATTGTGGCTATCCCCATCTTTGCCTCACTCCGGATTCTCGTTAAGGATTACGCCGAGCGGCATTTAGCCCGGAATCGCTAACGTCCGGCTGGCTCGCCTAGATGGAGGCGAATGCGGCTCACGATTTCCTGAGGCGTGTAGTGCGACTTAATGAGGTACTCGGCGATGCCTAGCGCCTTGGCCTGATTAATATCATTGGCAGAGGATTTATTGCTCATAACCACAGCTTTGACATTGGGATGGCGCTGCAGGTTGTAGGCTTTAAGGAACTCTAGGCCGGTCATACGAGGCATAATCATGTCGAGCAAAATGATGTCGGGTTCGTGAAGAGCGGCCTTCTCAAGGCCCTCCAAGCCATCACGGGCGGCAGTTACAGCAAAGCCCTCTAGCTCAAGCTTGGTGGTATAGATCTCGCGCAAGAGCTCGTCGTCTTCAATAATAAGAATTTTGTGCATCACAGCTGCCCTTCCCCTAGGCGGGCCAATTTATCTGCAAACTGGGCGACAACTTGACGGTCTTCGGTGAGAAGGCCCAGAGTGAGTTTAGACCATTCTACCAGTTTTGGCAGATCATCGGTAACGAGCTCCTGCGGCGATTTGCCGAGATGGAAATTAATTTGCCTGGCCACAAAACGCGGTGCGGCCGGACCGAGGTATTCTTCGGTAATAAGGACTACTTGGCGATAGAGCTCGTTGTTGGATTCTTCTGGGGTCATTCGGTCACCTCTAGTTTCCCAAGCTGCTGAGCGCCAGTCTGGACCCACCAAAAGCCCAAGCCACCCAGTAGCAAGAGCGCGTACATTACCAGCAGGAGCGAACCAAGACTCAGGCCAGCCAGGAAGCGGACGGCTACAATGAGGACCTCAAATATGGCAATGCAGCCAACAATAGCGACGATTCCGCGAGCTACTCCGCGCAGTGCCTGCCGGTAGAGCAGGCCTTTGACTTGCCGGGCGTACTTGAGAATATTGAAGGCAGCGAGCAATCCCATAAACCAGGCTAGCATATAGGGCAAGATCATCGTGACCAGAAGAACTGGCCGCGACATGGTGTAAATGGGAATACCATTGAGATTGTTGGGCACATCGGTGGTGGCAAACTCAAGCGCAAACAAGCTGGCAAAGATCAAGAACGCCACCATGAGCCAGGAGGAGCCGCGCGTCCAAGTCGTAAAGGTAACCACACGCTGCAATCGGTGCGAACCCAGATACAGCAAGCCAAAAGCGATTAGATTGATAAGTGGTGGAACCTGGTTACGTAACGACACGAGCCATGTGATGGCCGGGCTATGGGCAAAGTACGGTAGTATATTGCCTAGCAATGATAGCGAAATAAGATACGCTACCAGCCAGAGGAGGCCCATGGCAATCAGGTTCATGCTTCGAGCCTCTACGCCGCCGGTGATAATTCCGGCATAGTGCTTAAAGGCTAGGGCACCGCGCAGAGCCACGAGCCACACCACTAGTACGGGCAGTACGATCGCCAAATGAAGCCCAAAGGTTTGCCAGCTGGCCAGATGATAATGATTGCCGGTCGCATTAGGCGATAAGAGCGATAATGTCGCATAGATTAGCCATAGCGCAATTACTACCCATTGCATTAGGGTGTCTCCCGGTGGCGCGGCAGTTCAACGGTGAAGGTAGTGCCACGGCCAATACGCGAGGTAGCACGAATACTTCCGTGGTGGAGCTCAACAATACTGCGTGCGAGAAACAGGCCTAAGCCGGTGCCGCCTACTTCGGTGGAGAGCTCATTCTCGAGGCGCGTAAATTTAGTGAAGAGCTTGGGCATATCGACCTCCGGAATGCCGACCCCTTGATCAGTGACGGTGATGATGGCGGTACGGGGCTTAGCTGTGAGTGTGACGTTGATATGGCCGCCAGGGTGGGAGTACTTGCCGGCGTTACTAATGAGATTATTGAGCACCATGCGGAGTTTATGGCCGTCAGCTATCATTTGGCAGGAGCGGGGTGTCGTTACCGTGATGGTTTGCTGACGCGACTCGAGAAGCGGCGCCTCATCGCCAGCTGCTTCACGTACG
>JARIHM010000065.1 GCA_029288275.1 Candidatus Saccharimonadota bacterium
CCTGCTGCCAAACCAGCTGCTAAGAGCGACGATGTAGTCATCGAAGACCTCGGTAGCGACGATCAAGTTAACTTAGATGAAATTCCCTTTTAAGGAGTAATATGGCTAATTTTTACACTAAGAAAGTTTGCCGCTTTTGCGCCGAGAAGCTTGAGTATGTTGACTACAAAGACGTCAAACTCCTGCAGCGCTATCTGTCGAGCTACGGCAAGATTGAATCGCGCAAGCGTACCGGCAATTGTCTCAAGCACCAGCGTCGCGTTGCTGTGGCTCTGAAGCGAGCCCGTCACATCGCGTTGCTGCCGTTCGTTGTTCGCTAATGAAAGCGAGCTTCGGCGTGGTATTGCCTTAGGTTCGTCGGCATCACGGGTAAGCTATCGCGTTCTCGGGACCGCAATCGGTTGCCGGTTCGTGATGCCAAGAAGCTAAGACAATGAAGCGCCAGTTTACTTTTTAACTGGAGAAGAACATATGGCTCAAGTATATGGCCACACTGATTTGAAAGTTGGCGTCTTGGTGGAGCTCGACGGCGCACCATATCGCGTGACCGACTACACTCATAAGGCTATGGGCCGGGGCGGTGCCGTGGTTCAGGTGAAGCTCAAGAACCTGATCACTGGCGCGGTAATTGATCGCTCCTTCCGCTCGGCCGACAAGATCATGCCAGCCGAGGTTACGCGCACAAATATGCAGCTACTCTACCGCGAGGGCAGCGATATGGTCTTCATGAACAACGAGACGTATGACCAGGAAACTGTCAGCGCTGATGTGCTGGGTGATCAGGCCAAGTACGTAGCCGAGAGTGCGGTTGTGACGCTGCTGAACTTTAATGACCGGGTGATTGGTTTGGAAATGCCAAACGCCGTTCAATTGGCCGTGGCCGAGACCGAGCCGGGCGTTAAGGGTGATACCGCCACTACGGCGCTCAAACCAGCTACGCTGGAGACCGGTGTCCAAGTAATGGTGCCTCTATTCGTGAATGAGGGGGATCGCATCAAGGTCAACACTTTGACGGGCGCTTATCTGGAGCGCGCCAAATAGCAAAGACTCCCGCTGCGGCGGGGCTTTTTGTATGATGAATGTATGAAACAGCGGCTGGACGTTATGCTGGTAGAGCGGGGATTGGCGGCGAGCCGGACGCAGGCGCAGGCGCTCATTATGGCTGGCCAAGTATCGGCTGACGGCCGCATTCTCGACAAGCCAGGCGTGCAGTATGATGCAGCACTCCAGCTTCATTTGAAGCATCAGCCGCCATATGTGAGCCGGGCCGGCGAAAAGCTGGCTAGTGTGGCGGGGCCGCTGGGCCTTGATTTTGCCGGCCGGGTGGTGCTTGATGTGGGCTCGTCTACCGGTGGTTTTACCGATTACGCGCTGCAGCACGGCGCGGTCCGCGTGTACGACGTTGACGTGGGTACCGGCCAGTTGGCCTATAAACTGCGCCAGGATCCACGCGTGGTGCTGATGGAGCAGACCGATATTCGCGAGGCTCGGCTGCCGGAATTGGCCGACATAGCGGTGATAGATGTATCATTTATCTCGCTTATCAAGATCTTGGCGGCAGTGGTGGCACTGGTGGAGCCAGGCGCGGCCATTGTGGCCATGGCCAAACCTCAATTTGAAGCTGGCAAGGCAATGGCCGATCGCTATCATGGTGTGATCCCGCTCGGGGCGCCGCGTGACGAGGTCTTGGCTGGACTACGCAAATGGCTCGTCGAACATTTTGATATTCTGGCCGAGGCTGATTCTGGCCTACCGGGAGCCGAGGGCAATGTGGAGCGGTTCTTCTTGTTGCGCGCCAAGGCCTAATTTTGGCAAACCTGCTATTATTCATAGCATAAGAGCTATCGTAGTGAGCAGATGGTGAGACACATGCGGCCCCGGCCGGCCCACAGCGCCGGTTTTACCTTAATCGAGATTGTGCTGGTGATCGCGATCGCCGGCTTCTTGCTGATCGTAGTATTTCTAGCGGTCTCGGGCGCGCAGCGCGCTCGGCGGGATACTGTGCGTAAAAACGATGCTGTGGCCTTTGAAGCGGCAGTAGTGCAGTGGGCGGCTAACCACCAGCTTCAGCCGCCAGATGATACTACGCTGCCCGCGATGATGGCTGGTGCCATGGGTAACCGCGCCGACCCTCTTACCGGCGCGGCCTACACCGGCGATTATTTCAACCAAGGGGCACCTCATGATATCTCTGTGCCGGCCTTTGGCCATATTGATTACGTGCAGGGTCACATTTGCGGCTCTGATTCCGGCACTACCACTATCATTACCGACCCGCCCAACTTTGGTTTTTATACGCGCAAATTTGTCGTCATTATTGGTTTAGAAACGGGCGGGGCCTACTGCCTGGATGGCGAATATTAGCTTCTTGGTTGACTACTGAGCCACAAACTAGTTACATACTATGTCGTGGACACCCATTTTGGAGGTGACATGTGCGAAGCAGCTCCTACCTGCAAGGTCTGTCACAGACCAGCCGTTCCGCGGCCGACCTGCACTAAGGCTTCCGGTAAAGCAATGCATCATCTCATTGATATTGACCATCCGCTAGCCTGCCCTTTGTGCACGCGCCTAGAGAAGGTTTGCCGTTACAAACCTTGTAGTGCGCGTAGAAAAGGTCGTCCGAGCGGCTATCGGTAGCTCTAGATCGGAAGAAGGAGACCTAATGTGCGAGCCAGCGCCCAAATGCATCATTTGCGGCGAACGAGCAGTGCCGCGCCAGACCTGTAAGCCTCCCTATTTCAATGGCCGTGACATGGTGGATCATATTCTGGACGAGGGCCATGAGCTGGGTTGCCCGTTCTGTTCGCGTTTGCTCGCCGCCTGTATGAAACGGCCATGCAGGAATCGATTTAAAGCTCGAGGCAATCGTTGCGGTAGCGTTGCTCATTCATAGCCCCATTCGGCGCCTCGGCGCTGAGTGGGGCTTAGACGTTAAAGCGGAATTCAACGACGTCGCCGTCGTGCATAACGTAGTCTTTGCCTTCGAGGCGCGCCTTGCCGGCGGCGCGGGCGGCCGGGAGGGACCCGGCAGCAAGAAGATCGGTATAGCTAACGATTTCGGCTTTAATAAAGCCTTTTTGGAAATCTGTATGAATAACGCCGGCAGCTTCGGGCGCAGTAGCACCTTGGGGAATAGTCCAGGCGCGGACCTCTTTAGGCCCGGCGGTGAGGTAGGTTTGGAGGCCCAACGAGGCAAAGCCGGCTGCGGCAAGTTGATCGAGCCCGGATTGCTCCTGGCCCAGCGCTGTAAGCAGTTCGTGAGCCTCGGCCGGCGGCAGGTCCATGAGCTCGGCCTCGACCTTGGCGCACAGAAAAACGGTGGGGCACGGCGAGACGATTTCGCGCAGCTTTGCCCGCAGCGCCTCGTCGCCCAGCTGCTCTTCGTCCAGGTTAAATACGATAATAAACGGTTTTGTTGTGAGCAGTTGCAGATCGCGCAGGGTCTCACGCTCCTTATCCTTCAGGAACGATCCCGCCAGCTTGCCCTCATCGAGCCCAGCCTTGGTGTGTTCGAGCAGCTCCTTTAGCGCGCCAAAGGTCTTGGGATCGCGCTTCATATCACCACTCAGGCGGTCGAGGCGGTTGGTCACGGTGGCCAGATCGGCCAGGATCAACTCGGTGTTGATGGTCTCGATATCGCGCTTGGGATCGGGCGCGCCGTCCACGTGCAGCACGTCGTCATCGTGAAATGACCGTACCACTTGCACGATGGCGTTGCATTCGCGAATATTGGCTAAGAACTTGTTGCCCAGGCCTTGGCCCTCACTGGCACCACGCACGATACCAGCGATGTCCACGAACGTCACCGTGGCCGGCACTATTTTGTCACTATGGTATAACTTAGCTAGCTCCTCGAGCCGCGGATCAGGCAGCGGCACAATACCCACATTGGGCTCAATGGTGGCAAACGGATAATTAGCTGCCAAGACATTATTCTTAGTGAGCGCATTAAAGAGGGTGGATTTGCCGACGTTGGGCAGGCCGACGATACCGAGGCTTAAACTCAAAATTGACCTTACTTTCTGAATTGTTCTGGAACTATTTTATAGATAGGCGACATTAAAGGAAAGTAATATAATTGACTTATTTATACATTAGTGTTATAATGTAGAAATGGTAGCCGATCCCCGGTCGCCAGCTCCCGCCGAACTACAACAGGAAGAAGTCAGCGATGCGCCAGACCCTCGAGCTCGTCAGTTTCACCGGTGGCAACCTCAGCCTGTCCGACCACGTCGTCTTCCGCATCACCGCGGAGTCCGAGGTGCAGACGCTCCCCGCGTTCACGCAGGGGCTGCTCTACGCCCGCCTCATGGCCCACCCGGCCGTGAACGCGGTGAGCTGCCGGCCGGTCGAGGT
>JARIHM010000077.1 GCA_029288275.1 Candidatus Saccharimonadota bacterium
CCTCAAATTCAGCCGCCTGTCGCCTACGCTCCAGCACCTGCCCCTCAGCCAGCCTACCAACAGCCAGTAGCTGCCGCTGTACCGCAGCCGGTTGTTTCTCAGCCTGTTTCACAGCCCGCCCAGCCAGCACCCGCACCTGCCGCCCCACCACAGTCGCCCTATGACCCGCAAGCTTAAATACCCACTATCGCCAAGCGAGTTTGAGGCTATTTATAGCCGTGTTCCGCGCCTCACTGTCGAAGTAATCCTACGCGATGGCGGAGGCATTGTTCTCGCTCAAATCGCCCGCGGCGTCCTAAAAGGACAGTGGAATTTGCCCGGCGGCACTGTATACTTCAAGGAAACGCTCCACCAAGCCGTACAGCGGGTCGCCAAGGATGAGCTAGGGGTTGAGGTAGCCGTCACTCGGCTTGTCGGTTATATCGAATACCCAGAACTATTTCGTGCTGGCTATACCGGCTGGCCGATCGGCGTGGTATTTGAAGCGAGGATCACAAAAGGGGAACTATCGCTCAGCGATCAAGCCACCGCTATTCAGCGCTTCACTCGCCTGCCCTCTGACACCGTCCAGGAACAACGGCTCTTCCTGGGCCAACATTTTCCCAACCTAGCATCATCGTAAGCGTCCTTCCTTTTTTTCTTTAGAGAAGAGGAGGGGTCAAATCAAAGAGGACGCCAACGGGACGTAGAATTAAAGTATTGATAAGGGGTCTAAAGATCTTCGTCTTAAATATTATGCTTAGTATAGACATTATCTTTAACGTTAAAGAGGTCCAACCATACAGTAGGCAAGCTGTATAGCTAATGTCGTACAATGTATATTTTACGACTCAAACCATCTATAAACAGGGCTTGGGCCAAAATTCACCGAATTGAGATTTTTCTGCTTCTTCCAACTTTTTTGTGTATTATGCCTTACCCCCACATTATTTATCCCAAACGGTGCTCATAAGAGAAAAAGTTTTTTCTCTTACCAAAAACGGCTAGACAAAAACCGAACTTAACAAGGGGGCAAAATGGCCGCACTACTTGTAATAGGCTTTGCCGGCAATGCGAAGATCGATGTACTGTGACGGCGTCTTACCTTGATGACTAAGGAATGTCAGGAGCGTGCGGAGGTCGCTAACCTCTTGGTTGGCATCACGGCTCGTGTCAAAGATCACTTGATACCCTTTGCCTGTACTCACATAGAGATCGAGTGTTGTATCTTTGACCTCATAACGCAGCTGGCCCAATGCTAGGCCGGGCAACGCTTGATTTAGACCAGTCACAAAGGCCACGAACCGCGTTGTAGTCACACGCTGGCCCAGGCTCACCGGTAAGTTGCTGTCATCGGCCACTACGGGCAAGGACGATCCAGCCGGAAGCGAACCGATGGCGCTACCATCGCGGTCGAGCAAGTAGGCCTGATTATCACTCGACCAACCCAAGCTGGGCTGTTTAAGGGTTACATCCAAGCTGAGGCCGCGGGGCCAACGGCGATGGACCGTAACGGTTTTAAGCATGGGGTCGGCCTGAAGCAAGCCAGCGGCTAAAGCCGCGTTGTCAAAGGTTAGAAGGTTACCCTGCCACCAGTTGGCACCAAGAAGCTTCTGAGCCTCAGTTTGGATATCACCGGACCGGCTTGCAGACTTGACTTCTATTGTTTTGATGTCAAAAAATTGGCGTAATACAAACGTTAGTACAATAACGCCGGCTAGAAGTAACAAAAATCGCTGCGGAATAAGCCCCAGATTCCATCGCGGTCCCCTGCTCCGCCGCGACCGGAGCGGCTGAGGCCGACCATAGCTAGGCCGGCCTACGGTGCGAACACGACGTTCGGTCATTGTTCGGTCTCCGTTGACTCCCCTACCCGGCCCACGCTCAAAATAAGGCGCGCAAGCTCAAGACCGGCATCGGCTTTGGCCAGACGCCGGATGCCATCGCTAAGGCGCCGCTGCTCTTCCTCGGAACCCAAGATTCGCTGCACTTCCCCTGCTAATAGCTGCGGCGTGAGACGGCGTTCGTCGATGACGCGCACCGCCCCTTGGCGGCTCAATACTCGGGCATTTTCTACCTGATGACCGGCCATGAGATAGTTCGGTATTAGTATGGTCGGCTTCGCGAGCGCTGCTAGCTCAGCAATGGTATTGGCGCCCCCGCGGCCCACTGCTACATCGGCTGCGGCCAGAGCCATTGGTAACTCAGCCTGCAAATACGCGTAGGCATGGTACCGCTCACGATGCGGCAGCTCCTTGCGCCGACTCAGCTCAAACTTGACCCGCGAGAAATCGTATTCACCTGTTAAATGAATAATCTGGCACACCGGCAACAGCAACGGCAAGGCGGCCACCAGCGCATCATTAATGGCGATAGCTCCTTGCGAACCGCCCCACACTAATAAGACCGGCACATTGCTTTGCAGCTTAAACTTAGCCAAACCCTCCAACCGATGTGCCTTGAGCACCTCCGGCCGTACTGGATTGCCGGTAAATACAAGCCGGTTCGGATCAAAATCATGGTAGGTCTTGGCCGGAAAACCCACCGCAATCTTGGTAGCCCATCGGCTTAAAATGCGGTTAGCTAGACCCGGCTCAATATCCGATTCATGAATGACATAGGGAATGTGCAAGAGCCGAGCTGCCAGCCCCACAGGCAAGCAGACATGACCGCCTTTTAGAAACACCACATCGGGTTTAAAGCGGCGCAAAACGCGCAGACTGCCCCCTACGCCCCAGACCACTCGGGCCAGATCGCGAACATTGGGCCCAATCGTGGACAGGTTAAGCACCTTGGCCCACGGCCCATCGGCATGAGAACGGCGGAATTTACCAGAGGTGATGGCCGCGAACTGCATACCACGAGTAGCCACAATTCGAGCCTCCAGACTATTAGCCTGGCCCACATACAGCAGCTCGACAGTACTATCGAGCGACTTGAGTGCGTCGCTGACTGCGAGTGTCGGCGAAATGTGACCGGCCGATCCCCCGCCGCTGACGATTATTCGCATCACTTCCCTCTCTTACTGTGTATTTAGAAATATTGAGCAGCACTCCCGCTCCAAAGAGCGAGATAATCAAGCTGGTACCACCGTAGGAAATAAATGGCAGCGGAATTCCTGTTAATGGCACGAGCGAGACCATAGCTCCAATATTAATAAATGCCTGGAATAGGAGCCACAGCGAAATGCCCGTGGCCACCAGCCGGCCAAACATATCTGGGGCGTTGCGAGCCACCTGTAGGCCACGATAGACCAGGTAACCCATGAGGCCAATGATAGCCAGCGCGCCAATAAAACCGAACTCTTCGGCAATAATGGCAAAGATGGAGTCGTTAGCCGCCTCCGGCAGATAGCCGTACACTTGGATGCTCTTGCCAAGGCCTAAGCCAAACAGGCCACCAGAGCCGGCCGCGATCAGCGCCTGACAGAGGTGAAGCGAGCTGTCGAGGGCGTATTTGGGATCGTCGCAGCGCGGATTGATGAAGGTAGCCACGCGCTCCAGCCGGTGCGGAAAGGCCAAAATGGCGGCCCAGCCAGCCGCCAAGCCGGCACCCAGCAACGCGGCTAAGTGCCTCACGCGCAAACCAGCCGCAAAGAACATACCCAGCGTGGTAAAAGCCAACACCGCCATCGTACCCATGTCGCGCTGGAAGACCACAATCACAAAACAAGCTACTCCAACCATAACCGTAAATGGTATCACGCTGTCCCAGAACGACTTGAGCTCCTCGCCTCGGCGCTCAAACCACATAGCCAGATACAAAATGAGTGAGACTTTGAGAATCTCGGCCGGCTGGAGCTGTAGGGGCCCTAGTTTGAGCCAACGCGTAGCGCCGTGTGATGAGTCGGCCAGGCCAGGCACCAGCAATGCCAGCATAGCTAGTACCGAGCCCACCAGTAGCAACGGCGCAAACCGCTTCCAGGTGAGGTACGGTATGGAGCTCGCCACAATCCATACAATAATACCAAGGCCAATGTATTTAGCCTGGTTCACAAAATAGTAGTTGCGGTCAACGCTGCCGGTGAGTTTCTGACTGAGCACCGGGCTCACTGAATACAGGATAACCAGGCCTATGGCGAGCAAGATGGCAATAACCAGAGCAATGACATAATCGGGGTGGTGCGCCCGCGCAGGTTGCTGGTTATTACTCGAAACTGCTGCGCTCACAGCTCTCATTGCACTTTGTTCCCGATCAAGCCCAGTATGAGCCCGAGCGCGCCCAGCACCTGACCAATCACCCATAGCCGCATCGTAACCTTGGTCTCTGGCCAGCCAATGGCCTCCAGGTGATGGTGCAGCGGCGCCGAGAGGAACACCTTGCGCTTAAAAAGCTTTTTGGACAAAATTTGAATAACGCTCGAGCCAGCCTCCACCACAAACACGCCAGCAATAATCACGAATACCACCACCGTGTTGGTGAGCATGGCAATCACACCCAGAGTAGTGCCTAGGCCAAACGCTCCGGAATCACCCAGAAAGAACCGGGCTGGATAAATATTAAACCAGGTGAAGGTAAGGATGGCGCCTACTACAGTGGCACAGAAGCCGGCAATACCATAGTTACCCTGGAAGTAAGCGATGATGGCATACACACCGTAAGCGGTCGACAATAACCCACCAGATAGGCCGTCCAGCCCGTCGGTAATATTGACCGCGTTGGCCGTAGACACCACTACCCCAATGAACAGCGGAATGTACAGCCAGCTGATATCAAAGTCCCCCACTGCGGGGATGTGGATGAGGCTGTAACCAAGCTTGTAGTAGAAATACAGCGCGCCAAGCACCGCAATGGTCATAATAAGCGCAAACTTAATGCGACCGCGCAGGCCCGCAATGCCCAAACCTTCGCTACGGATATTGAGGTAGTCATCGAGCAGACCGACTAACCCAGCCGCCACCAGCACAAACACTGGCAGGTAGGTTTGGCTGCGCGATAGGTTAAACAGCAGTGTGATGATGGCGATGGCGATAATAGTGACCGCGCCACCCATGGTAGGAATGTGGCGCTTATGCTTGGCAGCGTGCAGTTTATGATAAACCGTTGCCACCTCACCCGTAAGAGCGGTATCGCGGGGCTGCTTCCAGAGTTTGTACTTAAATGCCAGGCGCGTGTACAGCGGCGTCAATGCCATCGAAAGCACAAATGAACCAAAAGCCAGGGCCCCAATACGGGTCAGAGAGGTAACGGCCTGGGCATGAATGAAGTTAATGGTGGGCAAAAATGACATAGTTTGTATCTATTAGTTTAGCATAAGCGACGGCGCAAAACTGCGGTGGTTCTGCCTAGGAGCTCGGTGGAATGCCGTAATACTTAAACAGCCAGCTGGTAATATCGCCAAACAGCGGCACGGTGGTGTATTCGGCATACCCCCCCACCCCCGGCTGATCAATGCGGACCATCATGACAAACTTAGGATTGTTGGCTGGAGCGTAGCCCAGGAACGAGCCGATATTGGCGCCGTCAATGTAGCCGGTGCCGTCGGGTTTCGGGATCTGGGCCGTGCCGGTCTTGCCGGCTATGAGGTAGCCCTTATTGCCCGGATTCTCATAAATCTTGTAACCTGAGCCGTGTTGTACCACCACTTGGAGCATCTGATTAAGCTGACTCACGGCCGTAGGTGATATCACATGATCACGCACCAGCTTGGGCTTAACAGCCGTTTGGCTGCCATCGGGATTGATCTGCGCGTCGATGAGGCGCGGCTGGTAGAGCTTGCCACCATTAGCCACGGCTGCCATAGCCGCCACCATTTGCACCATGGTTACGCTCATACCCTGGCCAAAACTCATATTGGCATAATTTACATCATTGCCAGCGGCGTTACTTGGGGCGTTCAGGGCACCAGCCGCCTCATTGGCCTGTTCAATGCCCGTACGTACCCCGAAGCCAAAATGCTTGGTGAAGTAATCATATAGCAGCTTTTTGCCGGCCAAGGTAAATTTAGCGGGATCACCACCCAGCAGCCGTAGCACATACATCACACCGGTGTTGAGCGAGTCACGCAGTACCACCGTCATGGTCTTGTGCGGTCCAGGCTGATCACCAGCAGCATCACAGACATTCCGGTCATCTACGTGATAACAGCCAGGATCATCATAGGTCGAGTCAGGTGTCACTTTACCCTGATCGAGGCCAGCCGCCATAGTAAACGTCTTCATGCCAGAGCCCGGTTCAAACTGTTCATCCACCGCCTCGTTTAGGAAGACACTGTAATCGCTAATCTTACTGTAATTATTAGGATCGAAGCTAGGATAGGTAGCCATGGCGCGGATAGCACCGGTGGTGTCGGCAATCACCACGCTGCCAGATTTGGCATGTACGGCCTGTATCTGGG
>JARIHM010000107.1 GCA_029288275.1 Candidatus Saccharimonadota bacterium
TAGTGAGCCCAGCCGCCCTGGGCCTGGTTGCCGCCCTCATCGGCATTTCGATCAACGCCCTGGTGCTGCCGGTCTGGACCGACTCAACCGGCGCTCTAACCTTCTGGATTCTAGCCGGTGCGCTCGCCGCCGTTGCCCTAACATCGGAGCCTCACTATGGCGCATAATTCTACCGTAAACCTCCTGGGAGTGCGAGTTGACGTACTCACGATTAACCAAGCCATTGCGGCAATTGTCGAACATGCAGCCGATCATACGCGTCCGGCTGGCTACGTGGTTAAACCCTACGTAGAGTTTTTAGATCAAGCCGCCGGGAACGCTTCGCTGCGCGATATCCTCAATCAAGCCGACCTTTCGCTTGCTGATGGCGTAGCCTTGATATGGGCGGCTCATTATTTATATGACGGCCCGCGTACCTTGGGTCGCTTTTTGGGCACTCTGGCCCAGATTATACTTAATCCAGACGCCCTTAAATCACCGCTTCCGGAACGCTTTGGTGGCACCAATTTTACCGGGCCACTACTCCAGGCAGCCGCCCAGCAGCACCTCACGGTCTTCTTAGTTGGCGGTGAGTCAGCCCGGACTATCGAGCGTACGGCCACAGCTCTCAGGCAACAGCTACCAGAACTTGACATCGTGGGTACCTACTCTGGCCGCGACCCTGGCCGCCCCCGCGGCGAGGTAGGCGAAAATTGGATCCACGATCTCCTCACGATTCTGCAGCGTCATCAACCCGATCTTATTTTGGTAGGCATGGGATTTCCGCTTCAAGAGCGGGTTATATCTCGACTATCACCCCAGCTCGATCACGGCATACTCATTGGCGAGGGTGGCACCTTTGACTACGAGCAGTTCGGCGGCCATCGGCGTAAGGCTCCCGCCACTATGCAACGGCTTGGTCTCGAGTGGCTCTGGCGTCTGCTCCTTGAACCGCGCCGTTGGCGGCGGCAGCTGGCGATCCCACGCTTTATTTGGCGCGTCTGGCGGGCGCGACACAACACACCGTAAAATCGGTATTCACAACTTGGTCCTCCATGATGTACCATAAGCACAATAAGGTGGTGATCGAGTGACCTGTCCAGCCTGTCACAAAGAAACAACTGCGGTGCGTGTAGGCACTAGTGAGTACTGCCGTGAATGCGGTAGCCGGCTATCGGGCGCGGGCGCACCGCGAACGATGGATCTACGGCCGGCTAAAGGCGGCGGTCGCGCTAGTACACCTGCGCCACAACGTGCCCAATCGGCCGCAGCCCTTCATGCACGTACCACTCGGCCAGCTGGTCACGTGCTCGATTTGCGCGCATCCAAGCCCGCCACCGCTCCCAAGCTCGATGCCACCGAGCGCGCGGAGACCGCCGCTAAGACTAAGCCGTCCACGCACTGGCTGGCCGATGAGCGCGCCGAGGCCATGGCCCAGCCGCTCAGCCAAGTTACCCACCACTTAGAGGCCGCGCCTAAGCCAAAAGCCACCGCCAAGACCATTCATCTGAGTCGATTTGAAGATCGTTTTAAACGCGCCAAGGAGGTGCCTCGCAGTCAGGGCATTTCCCGGTTTGGCCAGCATCAGGCCGGCGCCGAGCCGACGGCGCCCGAATCAGCCCCCACACCTCGTCTCCGTGCCCGCGAGCTCGAAGAGGGCCCAGTCATGCCAGCAACGGCGGTTACCCAGCATGCGGCCATGGCCCGGCTCGCCCCGAGCGAAGGAACGCCCACGCCGACCGCCGCGGCCAGTCACTTTGCCCTTGGCGCCCATGCTAGTCAATATGCCGCTGTAGCGGCGGCAGTCGTCATTATGGGCGGGTACATCTGGCTCCAAAATTATCCCAAACTCGCCATTCAGGCCGCCGGCAACCAGGCGGGGATTAGCGCCACCATGCCAGGATACATGCCATCGAGCTACAACCTCGCCAAAACCGATACTGCGCCGGGCCTGGTTACGCTTAACTTCACTAGCACCAACCAAACCGGCAATCTGGCGATCGCCCAGCAGCGAACCACCTGGGATTCAAGCTCCCTGCTCGATAATTTCGTCAATCATACTTCACCTGAATACACTGCAGTGGAAGGCCAGGGCCTCACCATTTACTTGTACGGCCAGAATCAAGCCACGTGGGTAAACCATGGTACGTGGTACCAGATCAAGGGCACCACCCGGCTAAGCCGCGAGCAAATCCTCAAAATCGCGTATAGTCTATAATAACGACGATAACGAGGGCCTTTTGCATGACCGAGGATAAAGCCTGGGACCGGATAGTTGACGCCATCGATGCCAAGTTTGGTGTAATAGACCACGGCCGTAGCCGTAGGCCGCTGGCGGACAAGCCAGAACTGAGTGAGCAGGTGGCATTTATTGTGTTTGAACGCGGCGGCGAACGGTGGAAACTGGAGCGG
>JARIHM010000013.1 GCA_029288275.1 Candidatus Saccharimonadota bacterium
CAGCGTACAGACCGCCGGTTTGATCGGCTAGTTCGACGTGCGTGCCTTGCTCGATGACGCGGCCCTGCTGCAACACCAGGATCTGGTCGGCCCGGCGCACCGTAGACAGGCGATGAGCAATTACAATGGCGGTGCGTCCGCGCATGAGTTGCTCTAAGCCGGTCTGCACTAAGCGCTCGCTTTCGGAATCAAGCGCGCTGGTAGCCTCATCGAGCACGATCAGCTGAGGATCGCGTAGTATCGCTCTGGCCACAGCCACCCGCTGTTTTTCGCCGCCACTTAATCGAATACCGCGTTCGCCCACCAGGGTATCATAACCATCGGCTAGCTTATCGATGAAGATATCGGCATGAGCTGCGCGGGCGGCAGCTTGAATGGTAGCATCATCAGCTTCTGGCTTGGCGTAGCGCAAGTTCTCACCGATAGTGTCATTAAAAAGGGCCACGTCTTGCATCACCATCCCGACATGATCACGGATAGAAGCTTGGGTAAATTCACGAATGTCCCGGCCATTTACAAGAATGCGGCCGCTCGTGGGCTCATAAAAGCGCAGGAGCAGTTTGGTAATAGTGGTTTTGCCAACACCGCTTGGCCCTACGAGTGCCAAGGTCTGGCCGACTGGCAATGTAAACGAGACGTCTTTCAGGATCTGGCGATCCTTGCCAGGATAGCGAAAGCTCACGCGGTCAAACTCAATTGACTCGAGCCTTTCCAGCGCAATAGCGTTGGGCCGATCGACGACGGTGGGCCGTTCATTAAGGAGCTCCACAATGCGCTCGCAGGAGGTTTCTACGTCACCCGTTTGCTGGAGGACCCGGCCTAGTGGCATGAGGCTCGACATAAACTCCTGGGTATACAAGAGCACAAGGAAGACATCACCGGCAGTAAAATTGCCGTGTACGGCGCCCAGGGCGGTAATGGCAAAGCAGCTGAGTACCACTGCTGCGAATAAGCCATCGCGAATAAGGTTGAAGTTCCAATCGATGTGATAGGCCTGGTTCTGGACCTGGCGGCTCTCCTCGGTGCTCGTGGCAAAGCGTTCTTCGGTAGCGCGAGTCATGCCTAGGCTGCGGATGGTGGCCATGTGAGTGAAGGCCTCGGTCATGCGCCCAAATGATACCTCCACCAGCCGGCGTGACTCCCGCCGCAATGGCTTGGACCGGCGCATTTTGGTGGCGCTCGTTACCAGCATGGCTGGGATAGCCAGGCCAGCTATGATGCCCAGAATGGGTGATTTAAGAGCCAAGATCACCACAATAAAGAGACAGCGCAGTACTGACAGCAAAACGTTGTCGGCTAAGCTGTCGATCCAGGACGAGAGATCCATAACTCCCGCACCAGCTCGCTGGGTGATCTCGCCAATACGCGTGCGTTCAAAGAAATCGATGGACAACTGGCTAACGTTGCGATATACGGCGAGACGTAGGCTGGTGCGGGTGTCGTTATAGAGGGTATCGGTAAGACGTTCCTGGATGTAATTAAACCCAATACTGAGCACCTGCACACCAATGAGCAAGCCTAGATAGAGGCTTACGGTGTGGCTAGCCTGTCTCTTATACACATCT
>JARIHM010000138.1 GCA_029288275.1 Candidatus Saccharimonadota bacterium
TAAGAGACAGATATTAATAAACATGCTCAAGGAGCCAAACACCTTACCCCGCGCCTCCTCGGTTGAATTCTCTTGCAGTACGGTCTGGGCCGTGGAGGAGATAATGGCATTTAGCATACCCAAGGCAAAGACGAGAATCGCTACAATCAATGCAATACTACTATCGGCCAGCAAGGAATGACCATGACGATGAGCCTGATACAAGAACTTACTCAACCCTAGCAAGCTTAAGGCTGCACCGGCAGTTACAAGCCCTAGCTCTAGTACGCGAATCTTACTCCACCGTCGCACCAAGCGGCCCACCACCACTACGCCAACCACCATGCCCAGGCCGGCCGGAATGATCAAGTACTGGCTGGCTGCCTGCAGCGGTCGATGTAATAATGACAACGAAAGCGCCGGTGCCAGCGTTAAGATAACCGACACAATAGCCTGAGTTACCGTTAACTGGCGGATCGCCAGCGCTAACCAGCGGTCCGACCGGATAATCTGGAACGCTGTTCGCACCTCCTGCCAGAAGCTCAGTCGCAACACCAGCCCCGTATCTCGCGTGTGGTGATCACGGGGCAGCCCCAACAAAGCCAGACCCGCCAAACCAAACATCGTCCCCGTCACTAGATAAGGCCCAAACTCACCCAACGCACTCAGCACTGGCGCTGCCACCGCATAGCCCACAATAAACGAGGTATAAATACTAAAGACAAACAAGGAATTGGCCATCAGCAGATAGTTCTTAGGTACTACCTGGGGAATCATGGCGCTCTCGGCAGGAATGAAGAACTGCGTAATAGTAGAGATTAAGAACGTTAGGGCCAAGATCATAGCCAGACTATGATGGAACGGAATATAGAGTAGAACCAGCATACCGCGGGCCACATTGCAGCCCAGCATTACGAGCCGCCGGTTCCAGCGATCAACTAGCGTGCCAGCCATAGTGGCAAAAAAGATCGACGGCACGCCAAAGGCCAGCACCAACAAGCTTACCGAGATATTGGCAAATCGCGTACCGGAAGCCGCATTAAAAACATTAATAATAAGGGCAAAGTTGAGCAGGTTCTGAGCTACCTGTGATAAGATCTGCGAGCCCCAGAGCCGGGCAAAGTTGCCCTGACGAATCGTACGCCAATAATCCATGCGCTCCATTATAGCTGGTGTGACCCCTATCAAACTAGACCCGTACGCTAACTGAACTTGGCAGGCCCCGGCCGGTGGCTTACAATTGAGCTAAGATGAGAATTGGTTTTTTTAGCGATCGCTACCTGCCCCTCACCGACGGCATTACGTTCTCTATTGAAGGCTTTCGGCTCGAGCTTGAGAAGCTCGGCCATGAGGTCTATGTATTTGCGCCCGGTCCTGGGCTACGTTATAAGGAGCCGAGCAAGCGAATTGTGCGTTTTCCAGCCGTGAAGGGCCTTTTCTTCGATGACTACCTCACCAGCCTATTCTTCCCGCCGCAGGTCATCAAAAGGATCGAGAAGCTCGACCTCGACATTATTCACTACCATACGCCTGGCCAAATCGGCCTTCTTGGCGCCTATTTTGCTCTACGCCATAATATTCCCCTGGTTACCACCTACCACACCGATTTATATGAATATGTGCGCCACTACCCCTCCGTCTTGCCGGGCGTAATTGCCCTCTCCATGCTAACGCCGGTAATTACGGGTGGTGGCATGAGCGAGTACCGTGATAGCCTATCCTCAATCAAGCCTGAACGCAGCATCGACAAATGGAATCAAAAGATTGTCGAGCGGGGCGTTACCATGATTCACAACCATTGTGATCTGGTTATCACCCCGTCGCACAAGATGGAGCAACAACTGCGTAGCTGGCATACCCAGAGCCGAATCGCTACCTTACCTACAGGCGTTGATAAAATTACAACAACTGAGCGTGAAATTACCAATATCCGTCGCCAATACGGCTTTGGTCCGGATGATCAAATCGTGCTCTTTGTGGGCCGGATTGGTACGGAAAAGAACATCGGCCTGCTCATCCGCGCCTTCGACCTTGTGGCCCAGCAGCACCCCAAGGCCAAACTGCTTCTCGTGGGCACTGGTGAAGATATTGATGATTTCAGGGAACAGGCTGCGGCCACTTCCTGCCCCGACCGTATTATCTTTGCTGGTCAGATGCCACATGAGCAGCTGGGTGCATTTTATGGCTTGGCCGATATCTTTGCCTTCCCTTCACTAGCCGATACCCAGGGAATGGTGATCAATGAAGCAGCTCAGGCCGGCGTACCAGTAGTGATGGTCGACCGCGACATAACCGAGGTTGTAAAAGATCGCCAGAACGGCTTCTTTGCCCGCGGTACAGCCAAAGACCTAGGCGCCAAAATTAGCCAGCTCCTTGATAAACCGGCACTGCGTCAACGCATGGGCGCCCAGGGACGTGAGCTAGCCGCTGATTTCACCGCTAGCAAGCAGACACTAAAGTTGTTACGCTTATATGAAGAAACCATTGAGCATCATCATGAAGCCGTCGCCCAAACCCAACCAGCCAACCAATAACGCCTCCGAGATCCGGCGCGATTACTATCGCGACCGCTACGTGATTAT
>JARIHM010000148.1 GCA_029288275.1 Candidatus Saccharimonadota bacterium
CGACTAGTCGTCGGCAGCGTCAGATGTGTATAAGAGACAGGGCTTGGGTCGCGTGGCATCGAGCACGGCCATGGCCCGGCGCCGGGCATACAAGACGTTATCTTGCGCAGCGGCCTGGAATTTCTGACCGCGGCTGCCGCCACTTTCGGCGTCGCGCAGCAGGTCGGCAAACTTCAGAAAGTCTACCCCAAGCCGCTCCTGGATGATATTGCCTTCGGCGTCACGGATGGCGCCGGCGAACCATGACCCCGTTGAGGGGGAGGCTAGCCCGTAAGCGGCAAAAAGCTGCTCTTCCTGCTCGGAGTAATCACGCCAGATATCAGCGAGCTCCTGCTTATGTCGGTCGGCGGCCCGTTCGGAGTGGGCTGCTAGTTCTTGATAAGCGCTGAGGGCGCTGCCTAGGGCATAGAGGCTGCGAGCAGTGCGATCAAATCCAGGGAGGTTCTTTATCTCCAGCGTGCGCAGCTCAGCGCCGGCCGAAGCTCCGAGCTGCAGCTCTTCGGCTGAGCGCTCCTTGATGCCACGCTTACCCTTGCAGAGCCAGCTATTGGCGGGATTCCGGGTTGGTTGCTCGATTCGTTCAGCGCTACAGCACCAGCCGGTCGCCTCTATGCCTCGGAGCAGTACCCCGGCTTGATCACCAGCTGGCCCTTCGGTGGTGATACCGGCTAGGGTAGCATGGAGCGGGTTATGCTCGTAGGCACTGTTAATAAGATCGGCATAGATGAGGGCCTGAGTTTCCCGTACGGGCGTGAGGTAATGGTACGCCGCTTCGGGGGCAAATTCCCATTCGGCGTCTTGGCCGGCCGGCACGCCCATTTGTTCGCTTCGGCGGTAGTTTGCCTGGCGCTGGTACGCTCGCTCGGCTCGCTCCTCTGGCGAGAGACCATCGGCGTTTGGCTCGGGACTGATGAGGGATTGCCGCTCAACCTCAATCTCGAACCCTAGCGTGACCGCATAGGGCGACGGATTACGCTCTTGATAGGCTGCAATAGTAAGCAGGCGTTCAACTCGCTCGTTCGGAAGCGACTTGAGAGGGCGTTCGATGAGCGTTATGAGATTGCGGAGCGTTTCGGTCCGTTCGGCCTCATTCACTGGCGGCTTTGGTGCTTCCTTAAACCGGTTACGGCTACTTCGACCAAAATCTGGATCGGTACCCCCATGGGAGTTATCGAACATATCCTCGGTATAGGCAAGAGCTAATACATCGGGATGAGTCCTCGTTTTAAGGTCGTCCAGGAGATCGACCGGATCAGGATGACGCGATTCAACAACGGCATATTCTTGGAGCCAGGTCTGAATGGGTGCCTCCCAGCGCTGACGGCTAGACTCGTCAGCGGCACGTTGCTGGATGGCGACGGCTATAAATAAAGCCTTGCCAAGTGCCTCGCTGCGCTGAAAGACGCTGCGCGGATTGTTGGCCTCATATGACTCGGATTGAGTAAGCCAGGTTTGCAAGTAGGGCAACACACGGTCATCGCCCAAACGGGCCAGGGTATTCTGGAGCTCGGGCCGGAGTTTTGGCTGGCTGCTCATGTAATCCGCCAATTCGGGGATATTAGCGCTGGTTGCGCATACATTTATCATGATGGCGCCATTGCGCGGCGCTAGTTTGTCATGCCTGAGCTCCTCGAGGAGGATGTGAGCCGCCGGAGCACCCTGTTGGCGTAGTCGACGCAGTAGACCCATGGCTTCTAGGTCATCGTTTTCCTCGCCATTCGACCATAGTTCCTCGATCTCTTGGCTGAGCTGAATGATGGCCGACTCCGCCTGGATCTCGCTGGGCTCGGAACCCGCGGCGAGATCGCGATATGCCTTGGCATCGTTAAAGGAGGTGGCCTCATTATGAGGCAGATGCTCGGTATTCATACCGCTTATGATACGGATGGAAAGTAGTTTCGGCTAGACGCGGCACTTATTTGGCGCGTGGGGCCAGAAGTCGAATAATCAAAAACAGTGTAGCAATCGGTAGCGTGATAACTGAGGCAACCCAGAGGGCAGACGAAAAAGTGACCCAGGCCGAATGGAGGTCGACAGTCCACAGGCCAAAGAGGTAGACCTGCTCGGTATCGCCAATACCGACGATCGTGACATAAGACATTAGAAAAGCTACGAGCTGAACGGTGCGGAATCCTTTGAGGTCGGAGCCCGCGTGCCGCGGCTCAGCCCGCCTGGCCCAAAGTTGGAGCAGAAGCTCCAGCGGAAGCGCCACTACGCTTATGGGTAGCAATATGAAAGAGAACCATCCCTTGGTGAGGGATTCATAAGCGCAAATCAGCAGCGTGACAATAATCCAAACCATAGGAAATTACTATATCAAAAAAGAGCCCGAAGGCTCTTTTTTGAACAGTCAGTTAACTACTTGTTACCCTGAGCTTGATAGTCCTTGATAGCCTTAACGACCTTGCCATCGTCCTTCAGGTTCTCCCAGAAGAGCACCTGCTGGCGGCTAATGTACATCACGTCTTCTGGCCCATGCAGCTCACCGCCAAGCTTGGCCAGTGAAACTTGCTGGTTGTTGTTATTGCTGCTGTTATTATTGGTCGGCTGGACGCTCTGCTGCACCTGTAGGTAGTAGATGTCGGTCAGCTTGACGTAGCTTGAGTCGGTGCCAGAAACCTTACCAAAGTAGACCTGACCATTCGTGAGAAAGACTGCTTGGTATTGCTTGGCTTTGACGGCGCTGTCGGCGCTAAGGCCAGCCAGGCCGCGGTTGGCGTAATACACCATGAAGGTGAGGGCGGCCAAGATCAAAACAATAGCTAGAACCTTACCGAGCCAGCCGTGGCTGGGCATAGGCGCCATGGAACCTGAGGCTGACGGCGCTGGCTGGGCAGTAGGACGACCGGGCGTCTGATTGCGCATATCCATTTGAACAAAAACTCCACCTAACTTATAGCATTAGGGTTATCGTACTAAAGTCACGGGCGAGTGACAACCCGTGGGCTCTGGCGGGCAAGGGCCGGAACAGGCTATAATCATAACAATTATCAAAGGTGAGCAATGAGGGCTCAGCGCCCCACTTGGTTCCAACGCAGCGCTCTAGTGATCGCTCTGGCCCTGACGGGGCTGGGGCTTGGTGCGCCGGCGGCTTTGGCCAGTCTGTCGCAGGGCTATGCCACGACCACACCGATTCCCGATGGGAGCCTAGTAGCGCTTGATACGAAATCGGCTGGTAGCGCAGTGGTGGCCACGCTGGACAATTCCGACCGACTGTTTGGCGTGGCTGTGCCGCCTTCAGCCGCGGCCGTATCGCTGGGTGGTAGCAACCCCAATGGCCAGGTGCAGGTGGTGACCACTGGCAGTGCCAACACGCTGGTGAGCACGGCCGGAGGCGACATTAAGGTGGGTGACTACATTGCCGTCTCGCCAATCGCTGGGGTAGGCCAGAAGGCCGTGGGCAAAGTGCGGGTGATCGGCACCGCCCAGGCCGACTTTAACGGCAGCGGCGAGGGTGTCACCCGCCAAACCATTACTGACGCCACCGGAGCCAAAAAAGAGGTTATTATCGGCCAGATCCCGGTGGTGATCTCGGTGGCCACCATCAACAACGACACCAGTCAGACCTATACGGTGCCGAGCTGGCTTCAGAGCTTTTCGAACCAACTGGCAGGCAAAAGTGTGTCGCCGGTGCGGATTATCATTGCGGCGCTGATTCTGCTAGTATCATTAGTAACCATAACTGTCTTGCTCTACTCGGCTGTACGTAATAGCATCATCTCTATTGGTCGTAATCCGCTCTCGCGCGGCTCGGTTTTGCGAGGACTCTTGGAGGTGATCTTGATCTCGGCGGGTATTCTGGTGCTGGCGGCGGTGGCTATGTATATGGTGATTTCGAGGTGAGTATGGAACTGCTAATTTTGGGCGCAGTGGCGCTCGTACTAACGGCGGTTGTCGTGGTGCAGAGCTACCAGTTGCGGCGATTACGACGGCACGAGCAGGAGATGGCTGGCCAGCCTAAACCTATTAAGGTAACCGAGCCGACCGCCGCCGAGCTGGAGGCGAAGCTTAAGAGTGCTTACGAAGCCCAAATTGCCGCCTCGGTGCAAGTGTTTGGTGAGGATCTCAAGGCTACATCGGGCCGGCTGGGCGAGCAGGTATCGCGCCTCACCACTACCGTTATCGAAGAAGAATTGAGTGCCTACCAAAAGACGCTTGATGAGGTGCGTGCCACTGCCACCACGGCCATGGAACAGATCCGGGCAGCCGTGGAACAGCAGCGCGTTGAGCTGCACCAGCATATGGAGGCTGACTTGGCCGCCGAGCGCCAGCGCCTGGTGGAGCAATTTAACGCCAAGCTCGGTGATGTGGTAGCTAGCTACATTGCCGAGTCGCTGGGCGGTGGCGTTGACTTGGGCGCGCAAATGCAATTTATCGTTAGCTCGCTGGAGGCGCACAAAGATGACATCAAGAAGGATCTGACCGATGGCCTTTGAGTTGCCCAGTTCTGTGTATAGCCCCGAGCTGCTCGACAGTGTCATTTACGAGCTGGAGCAGTATTTGGCTTGGTACCGTCAGGCCAAGGTGCAACAAAAGGTGGGTGCCCGGCCGCCAGCTGAGCCAAGCTATTCGGCCGAGACAAGCCAAGTTATTAAAGCTTGGCTGAGCGATAAAAAGCCCTCAATGACCGCCATCGAGGAACTGCAGGCCCACCTAAAGAGCCTCAAATTGCCGGTAGTACATGTTACTCTGGCGGCGCTGCCCAATCACACTCAGCGCACCCAGCTGGTGGATTGGTTTCGGGCTCTGGCGCAGCACCCCATGCTCATCTCCTTTGTAGCTGACCGCACCCTAGGTGGTGGCATTGTGGTACGTACGCCTAATCGTATTTTCGATATGTCCTGGCGGCAGCGGCTGGTGGAAGGGCGCAGTAAGTTAGGGGAGATCGTGACCCGTGTATGATGACAACCCCAAATTTGCCAAACTAGTAGCAGCGGGCCACCCTACGGGTGAAGTTATTGGCGTGGATCGCTTCCTTGTAACGGTGCGCGGCCTAGGCGAAGTGTCGGTGAATGCGCTCATTTACTTTAGCAATGGCCATCAAGGCCTAGTGCGCGAGGTTCGTGAAGAAACCGTCATAGTACTGAACATGACAGCCGAGAGTATCGAAATTGGCGTCCTGGCGGTGGTAGAGACCGACGAGCTCGTCACAGGCGTAGGTAATGGCTTGGTGGGCCGGGTAGTATCGGTGCTGGGCCAGCCGCTGGATGGCAAGGGGCCGATCAGTCCGGAGCGGTATGATCCAGTGTTTAAAGTGGCGCCGGGTATCATTGAGCGCCAGCCATTGAGCGATCCGCTGGTAACCGGCGTGGCCATTGCCGACCAGCTCTTTCCGCTAGTGAAGGGCCAGCGTATTGCAGTACTGGGCGACAATAAGATCGGTAAAACCGCCTTTACCACCCAGCTGACCTTGGCGCAAAAGGATACGGGTCGCATCGTCATCCATGTGCTCATCTCTAAGCGCAAATCTGACGTCGACCACCTCATCAACAAGCTCAACGAAAGTGGTGCCATGAGCTACTGCGTGGTGGTGGTGGCCTCGGTGTTCGACCCGCTAACGCAGTCGTATCTGGCGCCGTATGTCGGTGCCAGCATTGCCGAGTTCCTGTGGCAGAGCGGCAAAGACTGCATTATCATCTATGATGATCTAAGCAACCACGCCAAGGTCTACCGTGAGTTGTCCTTGCTGCTCAAAGTAAGCCCGGGCCGGGCGTCCTATCCCGGTGATATGTTCTACGCGCACTCCAGTCTGCTGGAGCGGGCTGGGCGGCTCATTGCCAACGGCGCCACATTGTCATCGATTCCGGTGGTGCTCACGCCCAACAATGACATCACCGCACCCCTGCCTACCAGCATTATGTCGATCACCGATGGACAGCTCATCTTTGATAGCGACGCCTTCCGCCAGGGCATCCGGCCGGCTGTATCTGTGGGCTTGTCAGTTTCGCGTGTGGGTGGTGTGGGCCAAACCAAGCGGCAAAAGAAGCTTACGGCCGGTCTGTTCAAAAAATTGGCACTCTACCGCCAAGCGGCCGAATTCTCGCACTTCGGCTCTGAGCTAGCCATCGATTCCAAATACGATTTGGAGCTGGGCAAGAAGATTTACGAGGCCCTCAAACAGCCGCCAGACGTGATTTATTCGGCTAATGAGCAGGATCTTATCCTAGGCACCGTCATGAAGACTGAGGGTAAGATTGCCATCAATATCGACAGCCTCAAGCGCAAGGCCGCCGAGGCAGCGCCTGGCATGACGGCTGAGGCCGACTGGGACGGCGCCATCGCCAAATTGCTGGCCGAGGTCACGGTACAGGCACCAGTCGCTGCGCCCAAGCCTCCACAGGCACCACCGCCGCCTGCACCCACCCCGGAGGTCAAAAAGTAATGGCCCGCCAAGCACTTGGTATTCAAAAAGAGGCCGACCAGATCGGTACTATCTCGGACCTTACGGGCATCTTCGAATCCATCGCTAGCATGCGCATTAGTAAAATTAAAGATAAAGTCACGCGCAGCCAGCTGTTCTTTGCCGAGCTGTGGCAGATCTACACCCAGCTGCGCGTTGACCCTGACGAGCGGCTCATTGCGCAGCACCAAAAGCGCGATAAACCCAATGTCTATCTGGTGCTCACCAGTGAGGGCGGCCTCTCGGGCGACATTGACCAGCGCATCGTCCATACCGTGCTTGATAGCTATGATCCTGCCACCACGGACCTGATCGTGATCGGCGCCCACGGTGCCACTCAATTTGTGCAGAATCATGTGCAGATTAAGCGTTACTTCCGCCTGCCCGACGTTGACCGTACCATCGACGTATCACCGATCATCCAAGAACTCATCGGGTATAAGCAGCCCACGGTGTGGTTCCAGCGTTACGTTAGCTTGAGTGTGCAGGAGGTGGGTCGTATCGATCTCATCAATCGCATTAAGACTCTCGGCTCCGACGCTGAATCCAAAACCGACATCATTAGTCCGCGCGAATATCTGTTTGAGCCTAACGTTGAGGAAGTGGTGCGCTATCTGGAGAGCGTGATGATGGGCATCGCCCTGTCGCAGGTGATTTTGGAGTCGCGCCTGGCTCAGTACGCCTCGCGGTTTACGGCGATGTCATCGGCCAAGAAGCGTTCGCAGGAGATGAAGCTCAACCTGATGATGGCCTACAACCGGGCCAAGCGTGGTGAGGCCGACGATCGCATTAAGGAGATCGTTAACGCCATGAACGCGCTGCATGTGGGGTAGCGGTAACTCGCCGATCCTCCTTTGCCCGCGGCTTCTACCGCTCGCGCCCGCCGGTCCATTATTGTAAAATAAGTGTAAGAATTATGGCAGCAGGCATCACAGGACACATCAAGATTATCCGCGGACTCATCGTAGAGGTAGCATTTGCTGGCGATGAGCGGCCCGCGTTGCGCGAGGTGCTCACTATTGAGGGCCATCCGGAGATTATGCTCGAGATCGAGTCATTCACCGAGCACCGCGATGCGGTCTGTATTAGTCTCACCACCAGTCCGCTGGTGAAGCGAGGCGCCAAGGTGGTATCGGTTGGTACGCCTATTAGCGTGCCAACAGGCGCCGTTACTCGGGGCCGGCTGTTCAACTCGCTGGGCATTCCCGTGGATAACAAAGAGCCCATTGGCCCCGAGGTACCGCGCCGCAGTATCTATGCACCTGCCACTACGAGCCAGGTCTTCGATAACAAAGATGAGTTGCTTGAGACCGGCATTAAGGTAATCGATTTCTTTACGCCGTTCGTCAAAGGTCGCAAAATCGGCATCATCGGTGGTGCTGGTGTGGGCAAGACCGTGCTCATCACCGAGATCATCCATAACATTGCCAAGGACGAGAGCAAACTGGCTTTCTTTGCCGGCATTGGTGAGCGTATTCGTGAGGGTAATGAGCTCTACAACACCATCGTAGAGCGGCAAATGCTGGGGTCCACCATCATGTTTTATGGCCAGATGAACGAGAATCCGGCCATGCGTGCACTCGTGGGCTTGAGCGCCACCACCTTGGCTGAATACTTCCGCGACGAAGAAAATGCTGACATCCTATTCTTTGTCGACAACGTCTACCGTCATATTCAGGCCGGTAACGAGCTGTCCACCATGATGGGCCAGATTCCAAGTGAGGGCGGCTACCAAGCTACCATCTTCTCTGATCTCAAGCGTTTTCAGGACCGGCTTTACTCCAATGCTAATGGTTCGATTACGGCTATCCAGACCATCTTTATTCCGGCCGACGACCTCACCGACCCAGCCGTGCAAGAGATCTCCTCGCAGATCGACTCGGTCATCGTGCTAAGCCGTGCCGTGGCCGAGGCTGGTATTCGCCCTGCCGTCGACCTTATTAAAACCAGCTCCTCGCTGCTCACGCCCGAGATTGTGGGCGATCGCCACTACCTGCTAGTTACCCAGGTACAGGCCATCATGCAAAAGTATGATAGCCTTAAAAACATTATCGCCATCATCGGTGAAAACGAGCTCAGCCCCCAGGATCGCAGTGACTACCAGAAGGCCAAAAAGCTGATCGAATTCTTTAGCCAGAGCATGTTCGTAACCGAGGCGCTTAACGGCGTGCCGGGAGTGTACTTCAGCCGCGAGCAGACGTTGAGCGGGGTAGAGGAGATCCTCATTTAATGGCCGTTGACTCCACGGGCAGCTCAACCTACGGGGCGGCTTACCAAGCGCAGGCTACTAAGACGGGACCGCATCTCAAGGTTAAGATCTTTAGCCCGTACCAGACCTATTATGAAGGCGATGCCGCTTCGTTGACGGCCGCCAACCGTACTGGTCCTTTCGATATTCTGCCAGGCCATATTAACTTTTTCTCGCTGCTTACTGGCGGCCAAGTGGTGCTCAATACTGGCTTTCAGCGCTTGGAGTTTCAAATCACCCGGGGTATTCTGCGGGTGAATCGCGACGAAGTTACACTCTTTGCCGACGTTTAGAACTCATAAAAAGCTCTGGACGAAAACCGTCCAGAGCCAGTTGAGCTTAGCACCCTCGGCGTTTCCGCCGCGGATCGCTACAGTAGTAACCCCCGCAGATAATGCAGTGGTGAATGTGACGCTTCTTGACCATTGCCTGAACCTCTGCCGGATAGATGTGCTTAGACTGCATTGCAGTCCGGAAACCCTGGGGGTGGGTGCAGGTAGGCTTCCTGGGTACCTGGTCGCTTGGCATGACACTCCTGTCCAAAAGAGAAGGAGCCAGGGCGAGGATGCCCGCCCTGGCGTGAACGCTCAGATCAGCTTGCGAAAAGGTTAACTACCGTTTATTGCGGGGCCGGCTACTAGCCTTAACGTAGAACTTATCGCAACCGGGGCAATACTTCACATCCCCGTTTTTATAGGTAGTGTTATCCTCTGCACCGGCATCATCTCGGGCCGCCTTGATGGTGTCTCGAACCAGCACGTTGGATTGAGCGTGATTGCAAGAGGGCATGGTAGGCCTCCAAAATCAATCTGACTGACTTCGCGACGTCAAAGAGGTTCGGTATACCAAAAAACGTTGTGGACTGGGCAATAGTTGAGGTGCTGCTTATCCGTGAGCCTTGCTCGAATCTCTGCGGGATGCTTTTTCTTGGCCGCCGCCTTGCTCTTGGCAATGAGTTCCTGGGGGTGGCGACAGCCAGAATCTAGCTTTGGCTTCCGCATAGCGCTCCTGGGCGTCGGTAACAGGGCCGGAGCAACTATATCATAGTACGCGGGTTACGGTTCACTACAGGGGCCGGAGCGTCGGTGCCGGCGTGGGCAGATCCACTCGGCCAGTCAGGCACTGTCGGCCGCGACCATGGTGCGAGAAATCGATGTAACCGTCGGCCGGCGCCATTGCCGGAATCGGGCCGCCGGAGGCATCGGTCTGGAAGACACCGCAGAGCTCAAAATCGTTGGTGCCGACTACGTGGTATTCCAGCCCCGACCGGTCAATTGTAAGATCGTTCAGGGTTAATGGCAGGCGCTTGTAGTGGTCGGCGTAGTTACGAATGCTACCCTGGGCAGTGTTTAGACGGTTGACCAGGTCGCTATCAGCCTTGGCTGGCCCCACTAAATGGTATTGCCACAAAATGGCGCCCAGGCTCACGACGATAAGCAGGCCAATAAAGGTGTAAGCAGCTTTCACGCCTTGTCCCTATGGTGCTCATCCACCCAGTAGTAGGTAAAAATCAGGCCGGCAATACAGACCGTGATGAGCATATGTAGTAAATTACCGGTCGGCGCGCTCACATTGCTGCTGTAGCCGCTACTGTCGGCGCCCGAGAGGAGGCTGTAAATGTAGGTGACGAGCCGGAATAGGCCCCATAAGAAAGCCACCACCAGGGTGATTTGCACCGCATGGCGGCGCGAGGGGTCATCACGCAGTGCTGTCTCGCTCATCTCTGCCCGCCGGAGCCGCAAGAATAGCAGGGCAAAGATCGGCAAGGACACAATCAGCGCTGCGGCCGCGTAAGAGGCAAAGGTGCTGTCGCTGCTACCGGCATTAAAGCTGTTATCCACAATGTGGTGCAGTAGTGCCCCCAGCGATATTGCCGTCACGCCCATGGCAAGAAACATAATAGTGTACTCCAGACCACGGGTAGTCCGCTGCTGCACTACGGCAATGGGGCCGTCGTTGTGCCGAGACAGGCTGTTATCATCGCCATGGCCAGGCGGGGGTGGCGGCATAAGCAGCGCATCATCTTTGGCCTTAAGCGCCTCCTTTACCTGGTCGGCATCCCAGCCTGCTGCTACTAGGTTATCTTGAATATCCCGGTCCGCCATCTTGCGGCTACGGGCAAACACCACATACTGCAATAATTGATGATTCATATCCACTCGCTATTTATGGCCAGTATGGGCGGGCTGGGGCGGCCCTGTCAATAATGGTTTTGCTTAAAAAAGCCTTGGCCAAAATGCAAGTTTAATTCGCCGCTATTCTAACCGAGCCAACAGATAGGAGAGTGCTAAAAAAGTGTAAAAACTGGCTCATCAAAGCCGAAAAACGGTTGACATCATCTGAAGCATAAGCATAATAACAGGTAAGAATATCATTAAATAGGAATTGTCATGGCTTACTCCCACACCAACTCGAAGGGCCAACAGTACTTTCTGCATATGAAGGACGTGACGCTTAAGGGCGGTCGTTTGCAGCGAATTTACTTCTTTGCCCGCGATGTGCGTGAAGGTGCTGTTGATGCGATGCCAGCCGGTTACATGGTCGTCGAAAACCCACGGACCGGCTTGCCTGTACTCAAGAAGGATCCGGCACTCGCAGCTGCAGCATAAGCCTCAACCGGGGCACACCAGGAAGCCGCCTCTGGGCGGTTTTTTGGTATCAACCTGAGATTATGCTTATGCATAGATACAGTATACACTAAACTTCTTAAAAGCTAAGATAATTTTAAGATTCTTTCTCAGCTTAAGCTGGAATCACGCGTAACGTTGCGTCGGTTTTATCTTGCATGCTAAGCTAAATTCATTATGAGCCAAACGACACTACTGGAAGTCAAGAACCTCCGTAAAACTTATGACGACGGCTTTGAGGCCGTTAAGGGTGTAAGCTTCAATGTAAAGAAAGGCGAGGTGTTTGGCATCCTAGGGCCAAATGGTGCCGGCAAGACTACCACTCTGGAAATGATCGAGGGTATGCGGCCGATCACGAGCGGCGCGGCCATGCTTGATGGCATCGACGTACAGAAGCATCCTTATGCCGTCAAGGAGCGGATTGGAGTGCAGCTGCAGTCATCTTCGTTTTTCCCCAATCTTAGCTTGGTGGAGCTGCTGCGGCTCTTTAGCGATCTGTACGCCGAATCAACCAACGCCATGGAGCTGCTGCGCGAGGTAGGCCTGGAAGAGAAGGCCAAGGCACAGGTAAAGGAGCTATCGGGCGGCCAGAAGCAGCGCTTCAGTATCGCTACCACTCTCGTAAATAATCCGGTCGCTGTTTTCCTGGACGAGCCTACTACCGGCCTCGACCCCCAGGCTCGTCGCAATCTCTGGGATTTAGTGCAGCAGATCCAAAAGAAGGGCACAACGGTCATCATCACGACCCACTACATGGAAGAGGCGCAGGTACTGTGTGACCGGGTGGCCATCATGGACGAGGGTCAGGTAATTGCCTTGGATACGCCCGACAACCTCATTAAGCAGCTGTTGGACCGGGGCTTTAAGCCACAGACCAAGGTTGCGCCAGCCACTTTGGAGGATGTCTTCATTGATCTGACCGGGAAGGAGCTGAGAGATTAATATGAACCGCACGCTAACCTCCCTGTGGAGCCTAACCATTGCGTCTACTAAGATGTATTTCCGTAATAAGTCGGCGGTGTTCTTTACGCTGTTCTTGCCATTGGCGTTTATTGGT
The DNA here is from genome assembly GCA_029288275.1 of Candidatus Saccharimonadota bacterium. Lineage (GTDB taxonomy): Bacteria > Patescibacteriota > Saccharimonadia > UBA4664 > UBA4664 > JARIHM01. Next base: position 12,333 of record JARIHM010000148.1, read on the forward strand.
GTGTTTGGGCTGCTGAGCCAATCCGGCACTAGTTCATTCACGCTCGATGTAACCAACCATTCCTCCACCACACTAGCCAAGAACGTGGTGAGCGCGCTGGGTAAGGTGAGCGCCTTTAAGGTAAATGAGGTGAGCGAAGCAGATGGCGCCACTCAGCTTGGCAAAGGTAAGGCTGATCTGCAAGTGATCATTCCGGCCGATTTCGGCCAAGTTGATCCAGCTACGCACCGGGTAAAGGCTACCAAGATCATCACGCACTACAACGCCGGTAAGCCGCAGAACGGCCAGGCTGCTAACCTGGTGCTAGGTCAGATTGTGGCCGGCATTAACGACCAAGTAACCCAGGCACCGCAAATCATCAGCCTCGACTCTAACGGTGTTAAGACCAATAATCTGGGCACTATCGACTTCCTGCTGCCGGGCATTCTGGCTATGAGCATTATGCAGCTCGGTATCTTTAGCGTAGCTTTCGCCTTTGTGTCCATGAAGACTACCGGCATGCTACGGCGCATTCAGGCTACGCCCACGCATCCCCTCAACTTCGTGGTAGCGCAGGGTGTTACCCGCCTGTTGATCGGTCTGCTGCAGGTGGTTCTACTGACAGTCCTGGGCGTCTGGTTCTTTGGCTTCCACATGCTGGGCAACTGGCTCACCTTCTTATTGATGGCCATCTTGGGTACGCTGGTATTCTTGGGCTTCGGCTTTACGGTGGCGGGGTGGGCCAAGGATGAGAACCAGGCCGCGCCTATTGCCAACATCTTCTCGTTCCCAATGTTGTTCTTGAGCGGTATCTTCTTCCCGCGCGATGCCTTCCCGGATTGGCTCAAGCGCATCACTGACTTCTTCCCGCTGACCTATCTGGCCGATGCCTTCCGCAGTATTGCCAATGAAGGCGCTCACATTACTCAACTGGGCGGTGACATTCTGGGCTTGGTCGTGTGGGGCCTCATTATGTTCGCAGTGGCGGTTAAGGTGTTCAAGTGGGAGTAGGCTTTAAGCCAACTCTCAGCTCGCTTCCCCAAACTTAACCACAGATGATAAAGCGATTCTTTGCTACCAGCCTCGGACTGATCGGCCGCTACGGGCACTACCTTGCCTGGACCATTGCTCTGCTGAGTATGCTCCTTAGCTTGTATTTGAGCGATGTGCTGCATTTCTTGCCCTGCGTCTTGTGCTGGTGGACGCGTATCCTGATGTATCCGCTGGTGGCGGTAATCGGCGTGGGCATTTTGCGCCGCGAGTGGCAGTGGGTGTACTACGTGCTGCCGCTGACACTGGTAGGTAATGCGCTCACGGCTTATCACTCACTGTTGCAGTGGGGGATTATTCCGGAGGCGCTGGCGCCCTGTACCAATGGCATCCCTTGCACTACCAAATACCTCGATTTCTTTGGCTTTGTGACGATTCCGTTCCTAGGACTGCTCGCTTTTACTGGAATTAATGTATGCTTATACCTGTACTGGAAGGAGAATAAACGTGTCGCGTGAAGCAAAGATTCTAATTGGCATTCTGGTCGTGATTGTGGGTGGTATGATCGGCTTGTTTGTGGTGATGAACCAGGGCGGGAGTACTAATACGGGTGGTTTGGTGGATGATAAGACTTTGATTAAGTCCACTACACACCAAGAGGGTAGCGGCTCGGTCAAGCTGGTGGAGTTTGGCGATTACCAGTGTCCGGCTTGCGGCAATGCCTACCCGATTGTGCAGCAGATCATGAAGGACTATCAGGGTAAGGTGACACTCTACTTCCGCAATTTCCCGCTTACCAACCTACACCCCAACGCTACGGTAGCAGCTAACGCTGCCGAAGAGGCAGCTGATCTGGGCAAGTTCTGGCAGATGCACGACCTGCTGTACGAGAAGCAGAAGGAGTGGGTCGGATTACCGCAGGCGCAGGCGATCGCCAAGTTTGCTGACTACGCCAACTCACTCGGTATCGACGGTAGCAAGGTGGCCGATGCCGCCACTAACCAGACCGAGAAATCCCGCATTGATGCCGATGTGACTGATGGCAATACCCTGCAGGTAAATGCTACGCCAACCTTCTACGTGAACGATCGCCAAGTGACGAGCGGCGTGGGTTACAATGACCTCAAAGCCGCCATCGATGCGGCGCTCAAGGGCAAGTAAGCCTTAGCCGAGATTAACGCGCGTCACCAGGAAGATCAGAACCGTACCGGCCACTGTTAGTGCCAGCGTAAGGCGTGAAGGGTGCTTGGCATGGGCTTCGGGCAGGATGTCGCTGGCACCAATGTAGAGCAAAAAACCGACGAAAAAGCCCAGGTAGATGAGTAGCTGCTGGTCGGATAGACGAAAGAACAGGGTCGAAAGGGCACCGAGCAGCGGCGTGGTGGCATCTAGGAGTAGTAGGTAGAATGAGCGCCGGCTCGTGTTACGGTGCGTGAGCATGAGTGTAACGGTGTTGAGGCCGTCGGAGAAGTCGTGGGCAATCACGGCCAGTGCTACGGCTAAGCCCACGGTGGTGTTCACCTGAAAGGCGAGGCCAATGCCAACACCGTCTAAGAACGAATGGGCCGACAACGCAATGGCCGATAGTAGTCCTACCTGTGGGTGCTTGTGGGCGGTGTATTCGCCATCAGTATCGTGATCAGCCTCATGAGCGCTGTGCAGAATGGTCAGCTTCTCGGCAATATGAAAGGCTAAAAAGCCAACTACCAGAGCAATCATAGGCACCACTGGATCGGTTTTGGTAGTGCTAAGGAGATCAAAGATCTCAGGCATTAGGTCAAAGGCCACCACGCCGAGTAAAACGCCGGCTGTGAAGCCCAGGATGCGATGGAGGCGGTCGCGGTTCTTTAGCGCGAAGAGGCCACCGGCCATGGTTGAAACAAAGGTGGTGAGAGTAAAGAGAATCGGTAACATTGTTTTTAGCCTAGCTCATATGCAATATTTTTGCAACAACTCTGAGGTCTCATTGATGCGGGGCTGTGCTAAACTAGTATCAGTTCATTCCAAATCAACCATTAATATCACGAACGCGGTGAGGGATCTAGCCCGATGACCCGCTAGCAACCCTGCTTTTTAGCAGAAGGTGCTTCGTCTAGCCCGGTTTGGGGAGAGATATTACACGTTCTTTACTTGTTGTGTAGGCCTTTCTTCTGAACACGGGAGGAAGGCTTTTTATGAATCAACATACTCTTTTTACCTCAGAGTCGGTGGCGGCGGGCCATCCGGATAAAATTTGTGATCAAATTAGTGATGCCATCCTGGACGCCATGCTGGCCCAGGATGCCGGAGCGCGGGGTGGTATAGAAGCAGTCGTGGGTGCCGACCATGTATTTTTATTAGGTGAGGTTAATACTACAGCGTCAATTGATTTCGTGGCCGTGGCACAACGGACCATTCGGGACCTGGGATATACAGAACCGAAATGGGGCTTCTCGGACCAGTCACCGATTAAGAATTTAATCCATCAGCAATCGGCGCATATTGCGATGGGCGTTGATCAAGAGGGCGCGGGCGACCAGGGCATGATGTTTGGCTATGCGGTGCGAGAAACACCGGAGTTGATGCCGCTACCCATTACTCTGGCGCACCAGTTGACTCGGCGGCTTGATGAGGTACGCGAGCAAAAGATTCTAAAATTTATCCGCCCGGATGGTAAAGCACAAGCGACGATACGCTATGAGGACGGCCGACCGGTCGGCGTTGATACGATAGTGATGGCTGTGGCCCACGACGAAGTCACTGAAGCGGTTGAGGTGCGTAACCAGGTTATCGCCGAGGTGGTTCGGCCGGTATTAGAACAGTATGGCTATGCCGCGAAGGATGAACAAATCATCATTAACGGCACGGGGCTATGGCACGTGCCGGGGCCGGATACTGATGCTGGATTAACCGGTCGCAAGATTGTGGTGGACGGTTATGGCGGTTATGCTCGCGTGGGTGGGGGTGCTTTTAGCGGCAAGGATCCTAGCAAAGTGGATCGTTCCGGAGCATACGCAGCTCGTTATATTGCCAAAAACTTGGTGGCGCATGGCTTGGCTGATCGATGCGAAGTTGCGCTGGCTTACGTGATTGGTCATCCGCGGCCGGTCATGGAGCAGATTGAAACCTTTGGCACCGCTACGGCCAGCCCGGCTGCCTTACAGGCAGCGGCTCGGGCGCTCCTAGATACCTCGGTGAGCGGTATTGTGCAGGCGCTTGATCTGCGCCGGCCAATCTACCAGGCCACGGCAGCCTATGGCCATTTTGGCCGGCGGGAGTTCCCTTGGGAGCAGTTGGTCGAAGCAGTCTAGCGCCGTTTAATACAAAAAAAAGCCGCCCAGAAGATCTCGGCGGCTTTTTTTGATGAATGATTCCTGTAGTAAGGCGGAAGGGTAATACCGGATGGTATTGCCCTTCCGCTGGAGTGCTAGTCCTCGCGCTTGAGCTCGCCGGACTCGTACTTGCGCACGATGTCCATCTGCTCATCGGTGAGCGGCTGGACATCGTAGTCCGACAGCGGCAGTTCGTCCACAGCGGACAACAGGTAGCCGCCGAAGGCGACGTTGCTGCCCTCCCGAGTGAACTCGGTCGGCTTCATTCCGGTCTCGACGCCGATCACCGTGAGAAAGTGGTTGCGCCGAGTCCCGGTGATACCGCCGAGGTAGAGCTCGCCGTAGGTGGCGCCCTCATCCTTGCTCATGAAGATCTTCCCGCGACCCATGTTGATGGGCAACGGATCCTCGATGACCAGAACGGCGTTCGGCGTAACCATGCGACCGCGATAGACCCGAACCTGCTTGGGGAACTGCATTGTCTCTCCTTTGCGGAGTGTTAGCTAGGTGAAGAGGTGCGATTGTTCCTTACTCGGAACAACCATACGTTAAAATATAAATTATATTATGTCAATATATAAACATGAAATCAGCCGTAAAGAGGGGCAATTGGTCTCCATTTGCGGTATAAATAAAGCATGACCAGTATGGCATTAAAGCGGGCGATAATTGGAGCGGGGCTAGTCTTGGTGTGGATATCGCCAGCACCAGCTTTGGCTGATGTCGGCATCGATATCCAGAAGGCAGCGCCGACCCGCTGTGCACTGGTGACGGCTGGGGTAGTGCGACGGACTACAGCCTATCAGCAGCGGAGCGAGGCGGCTGGTGCGGCACTCCAGCGGGTCAATCAACGCCTAACTAACATCATTGGTCGAGCCGACGCGCGAGGCTACCAGGTAACCGCCCTACAGGCCGACCAGATTGAGCTCCAGCACCGTGCCACTCAGATTCAAGCTGATTTTACCGGCATACTCGACGGCCTCAAGCATGCCGACGCTACCTGTGGCGCAGATGGCTCGCTCGATGCGGCTCGTAGTCATCTCCAGGCTGCTCGGACCGATATGGCAGCGGTACAATCCTGGGTGCGCACGAACCTTGCCGCAGATCTGAAGGAACTTCTTAATGAGAAACACTGAGCCAACTATGGCGCAGGTAATGGCGCATTCGGAGCAGCCGGCTGGTCACCCTGGCCACCGGCGCCATCAGGCGCATCCGGCTTTACCGCGGTTGTGGCTCGTTATTGCCGTTGGCGTGGCTGTTTCGGCGCTCCTGCTGCTATTACTGGCCGTCACGCAGGCGCCAGCCGCGGCTCACTTGGCACCGCCTACTGGCTCGATGGGCAGCGAGGTGCAATCCGCTACAGCTGGCATGAGCAATGACCTGGGTCAACTGGACGGGAGCGACCTGTCTGGCCACGATCTCAATGAGGCTGGCCTCATGAGCCAGTAACTAAAACCGTCGGAACGACCTCACCATAGAGGCGAATCGTTCCGACGGTGCGGTCAGCTCAGGTACGTACCGACCATTCGGTAGTAACTGGCTGGGTTGGTTACCTTGGCCTCGGTGTGCAGCCGGGGCACTTTGCGGCCCCGTCGCAACAGCTGGTTCATCATGAAGATGACATGACTGTCATGGATCGACAGCTGGGGCTGGCCTGTTTGCTGCTGATGGACCCCGTACAGGTCCACGATCTCCCTGCAAATACCCCAATTGGCCATCTCTAGCGCGTTGCTGAAGGATACTTGGGGATGCCTGGTCTCATCGGACGAGATCAGATGCATCGAGCTAGGGTAGCGCTCGCGCACTGCCAGGGCAGCCGGGCGCGCCACGGCAATGTTAAAGGCCTCGTTCCCAAACATGGTCCGCTTAGAGAGACCGAATGTGCCCTGGCCGGCCAAGACGCCTAGTCGTCGGTAGAGATCCGGCACCTGCATAATGGCGCTTAGATCTGTGTACGGCCCGCACATCATCGGATGAATAGGGCCTTTAGTACGCTTAAGGTAAGCGATGGCATCTTCCAGCCGGCCGGCCAGCTTGAGCTGGCCACCAATTAGCTTGGGGTAATCGCCGTGCAGATCGTAACGACGTTCGTCGACATGCCGATGATGAGGGATCGTGGTCGTCAAGCCAGCCTCGGCCACGCTCAGCCCCAGGTATACCGGTGTCCGATAGCCCGCGCGTCGCAGCGCGCCTACCATCCGGGCTGCATTCAGCAGGTGTACCCGGTGCGATTCGGCCGCGTCGTAGCTCGTAATGGGTGCATCTGGATCGCGATTGACAGGTCGAGGACTCACAATGACAATGAGCTCCCGGATGATCGAGAGCGTATGGGCGGCTGCAATGGCGGCCGACAGGTTATCGATACTGACGCCGTCTGCGCAGATCACTCCCACGGGCTCAGGCACAGGAGATCCCTTCTAAAGGTGCTTTCGATGACAGTATTACTATATAATAAATATATTTTATTGCAATGGTAGGCCCGGCTGGATTCGAACCAGCGACCAGTACCTTATAAGAGTACCGCTCTAACCGCTGAGCTACAGGCCCACAAATATTCGTATATTATACTAGAGACATGAGGGTGCCAGATTTCAAATTTAAGATTACTGCCATCGGCCTCCTGAATGCCGTGGGCGCCGTCGTCATCATATATTTGATTGTGATCCTTGGCCAGACCATCAAGCGCAATTATGACCTGAATCGCCAGATTGATGCCGTTAAAGCTCAGACCAACCTGGCGCAGGACCAGCAGGCTGAGCTCAATTACAACATTCAGTACTACAAGACCGATTCGTTTCAAGAGCGGGAGGCACGGGCCAAGCTGGGGCTACAATTGCCCGATGAGAACGTAGTGATCTTGCCTACGCCTACCGCGACACCCACGCCCGCGCCCACCGATGACAAAACCGCCAAGCCCCGCTCCAATGTGCAGCAATGGCTGGATTTCTTGGCTGGCCGCGGCTAGTGCTGCTTTGAGTCCTGGATAGCCAGAATCAATCCGCCCAAGCCCCACCACAATACCAGGAGGGTAACGATAAAGCCCACAAATGGCAGCTGCTCAATCAGGAGTAGTCCTGGCACGCCAATAGTGGCCGCCCAGGCTAGGGTGCCATTACCCTCGTGCCAGCCGGTTTGCGTCATGAGCCACTGGCCGGTAGCCACAGCCGCCATGATAAGGCTCGTCACAATACCAATCACATAGAGCACGGCCAGTAAGACCCCAAGTGGTGCCCCAATGACCGTAATGCCTAGCATGATGGCGAGTGCCGGCGTGACCAGAAGGGTGATGACGCCGCGGCCCAGGCTGCCACCCGCCCGGCTAATCATAACGTTAGTTACCCGGCGGACCGGCCGTGGCAACAGCCAGACAAGCACCAAGGTAACCACTAGGCCGGCCACGGCCCAGTACACATAGTGACCGAGCCACGCCAGGAACAGATCGCGCGGTGACGGCTCGTGCTTGGCTGGCGGCTCATGGTGGGTGATGACGCCGTGGACCTTGGCGGCGTCAAGGTTGAGTGCCTGCTCGTTGGTGTAGTCCAGATTGCCGGTGACCATGGCAGTGCCATCAAGCACCAACTGCTGCACCCGCGCTTGGATGTTGCCGCCCACGGTACTATCAAGCTCCAAGCGCTGGCCGGCTACGGCCACGTCACGTCCGACCGGGCCATCAAGCGCCAGTGATTGGCCCAGCATACTCAGTTCGCCGGCCACTTTGCCGGACCGGCCTACGCCCAGTGACTCGCCGGCCGAGGTGACATTGCGGCCTACGCTGCTATTGATAGTGAGCATTTGGCTGAGCGTACGCACACTGCCGTCAACAGGACCATTGATGGTGATGGTCTGGCCGGCGCACAAGACGTCCCCATGCACGGCACCGTTAATAGTAATGGTCTCGCCCCCGCACAGCACGTCGCCATTTACGTCACCATCAATGGTGATGGTTTGGCCAGCTGCATACAGTGAACCTTGATGCGTCGTGCCCTTGGCTACCGTTACATTCTGACCACCCTGAATACTGATAGCATAGGACAAGCTCGGAACCAGAGCTAGGGCTCCGGCCGCCAATCCGGCAATTGCTAAGGACTGAAATCGCTTCATACATCCATCCACTTATTACCCTTAGCATACGCCAGCCAGGACATGGCGCAAAACTTGACGCCCGGCGCGGAACTTGCTATATTAACAAACGATATCGCGGGGTAGAGCAGTTGGTAGCTCGTCGGGCTCATAACCCGGAGGTCGTAGGTTCAAGTCCTGCCCCCGCTACCAGGAATTATTGAGCCGCCTACGGGCGGCTTTTCTTATCTCGACAAATTAGACCATTTTCGCTACAATACGCGAGTTAACCACGGCTGCGTAGCTCAGTGGTAGAGCAGAGGACTCATAAGCCTTTGGTCGGTAGTTCGAATCTACCCGCAGCCACCAGGAATTATTTTTTGTATAATCGCAGACGTGCCTATCACCGTTGCGATTACCAACTTTAACGCCAGATCCCACCTCCAGCGCTTGCTACCGCAGCTACGCCGGCATGGTTTTACTGATATTGTCGTGCTTGACGATGCTTCAACCGATGATAGTCAAGCCTGGCTCAAGCACCAATCTGATATTCGGTTAGTACTGGGCCGGACCAACCTTGGTCCCACTGGTAACCGCAATCGTCTTCTTGAGCTTTCGTATGTTTCATGAAGGCCCAGATTACTGCCTGCGAGCTCGGCAGGCCGGGCATACTATTCGTTTTACAGCCAATATTACTGCCAAACATCTAGACCTCCACAGCGGCAATAATAAAGAGCGTACGGCCACCTTACGCGCCTCAACCAAATACTACTACCAGAAGCACTATGGTCTTAGCAATGCGATCATTGAGCGGTTCTTTCTGTGGTAGGCTTTCTTGATATTTTTTCATATTAATCCTATTCACCCAAACAGCCATTAGGCGCTTAGCCGATATTTTGCCTCAAACAAGCATTTTAAATACGTTAAAAACCGTTGACGCAGCTAGTATTACCACCATATAATTCTGTCACCTCAGTTTGACAGGCCGGATCGGACCTGCTCAAACGTCGCGTACCTACTGGCCCGCACCCCTTGAAAGGGGGCATCATGATCGACTACCGGTCATCCCGGCAGCGGCACTATGAGTACGGACCACTCGCTTTGCTTACGCTTCTGCTCATGATCAGCGGCACATTGTTGCTGTGGCTCGCTTGGCACTGGGGCTTTCTTCAGTCGCTCGCCACGGCGGTGGTCGGCGCACTCCTTATCTTTGGGCTGATTGTGGCGATTCGGCCGCAATTTGACCTGATTGATCAAGGGGTTATCAAGGCCTGCATTTCGGGCCAAGATATCCGCGAGCTGGAGAAGGCCGGCCTTACCAGCGTCCAGATGGCCGATCAGGTCGGCGCCGACGGCCGCTATGTGATCCGCGTTCAGCGCTCTGACGGCGCTATTGGCAACCTGCAGGTCGGCGCCTGGACCTACTGGCGCAACCGCCACCGGGTTGGTCAGCGCCTGAAGTTGCGTCGCTGGCAGGATCATGGCTGACATCCTTCGAGACCCCGTCGCTTGGCGGGGTCTTACCATGTTTAGTGCTGAAATCATTTCAGCACTCGTGCTAGGGGAATCATAATTTTCTGAGAGTCATAAGTGCCGTGTATGATAGGGATTATGGAATCCGTCGACCACTCAACTACCCCCGACCGTACCGCCATCATCCTGCGCTGGACTGTGGGTGGCTTGCTGGCGCTTCTCATGATCGGAGCAGTTCTGGTGGGCATGGCCTATGCCATGTCGCCGGCGGCTATTCGGCGGCCCAGTGGCACTCATTATCACTTCCGCATTCAAATTATGAGTGCCGGCAAGGCCGTCAACTTTGCTGATGCAGCCTATCAAACGCCTCTCAATAGTGACATCTGCACCGCCAAGCTCACGAATGAACCAATTCACTTCCATGATCACATGGACCAATTTGCCCACATTCACTGGGCGCATATCACGGGTGGGTTATTCCTGAAGAACTATGGCTGGAACTTCGTGGGTGGCCTGCCAAATCTACTCGGCGTGCGGTTCGATCGGCTGCCCGCACTGACCATAGTGCCGATTCACGGCCATGCCTTACCTAATCCGCCGACCGGAGCGCATTATTACATCTACACTGGTGATGAGCATGGGTATCAGCAGCGGTCATGGGACGACTTCTTGCATCAAGATATTAATAGTTTCTTTGGCCACGCCATGGTTTCGACGGCCACTTCGGGCTGGTGGAACTGGCTGGTACCGGCTGCCAGCGCTCACGGCGACGAGACCGAGCTGACTGAGCTCAATCACGTGGTGGGGAGCGCCGTGATCTTTGCCCAGGATACGCCGCCAACCGACCAGCAGATTAAGGACCGGTTTGCGCACCTGGTGCCGCTGCCTGAAAGTACCTGCGGCGGCTAGGCATACCGGGTCATTTCAGCGTATACTAAACGGGTATTTCAGGCCCGACTGATTCTCTGTTTGTAATGAAAGTAGGATATTATGAAACTTAAGAAAAATACTCGCAGCTTTTTGTTCCTGGTAGGTGCCCTACTGGTGATCGCCGCGTTGTTGGCGTTGCTGCTTCCGCCCACCCGGGCTGACAATGTATCGCTGTCGCGGCTCGTGGACGAGGCTAAAGACGGTAAGATTAGCCAAATTGAGGTCGACGGCAATAAGCTGACCGCTACGCTTAAGGATGCCAGCCAGCCTAAGCAAATCGCTTATAAGGAGAGCACAGCCAGCCTGTCCGATTATGGCGTGACTCCGGCGATGGTAACGATCGATCCTAAGAATCCTGATGATGCTAACAGCCATTGGATCGATCTGGCGGTTGGCGGCGTGCTGCCGATTGTGTTGATTATTGGCTTCTTCTATTTCATGATGCGCCAGGCTCAAGGACAGGGGAACCAGGCCATGAACTTTGGCAAGAGCCGTGCCCGTCTATATGGTACTGACAAAAAGAAGGTGACCTTCAAAGAAGTAGCAGGGGCAGATGAGGCCAAGCAGGAGCTGCAGGAGATCGTAGAATTCTTGAAGTATCCGGCTAAATTCGAGGCTCTGGGGGCCAAAATTCCCAAGGGTGTGCTTCTGTTCGGTCCTCCCGGAACGGGCAAAACGCTATTGGCTCGGGCGGTAGCCGGCGAGGCTGGTGTACCATTCTTCTCGATTGCTGGCTCAGACTTTGTGGAGATGTTCGTAGGTGTAGGTGCCTCCCGCGTGCGTGACCTGTTCATGAAGGCCAAGAAGAACTCTCCCTGCATTATCTTCATTGATGAGATCGATGCCGTTGGCCGCCAGCGTGGTACTGGCATGGGCGGTGGTCATGATGAGCGTGAGCAGACACTCAACCAGATTTTGGTAGAGATGGATGGCTTTGAACAGGGTACCAATGTGATCGTGATGGCCGCCACCAACCGGCCGGACGTGCTCGATCCAGCATTGCTTCGTCCGGGCCGGTTCGATCGGCGCGTCACACTTGACTCGCCCGACTACAAGAGCCGCCTGGCAATTTTGGAAGTGCACTCTAGCGGCAAGCCATTGGACAAGAATGCTGATCTCGATGAGATCGCCAAGAAGACCCCCGGCTTCAGTGGTGCAGATCTCGAGAACCTGATGAACGAGGCTGCTATTCTGGCTGCCCGCCATGACAAAAAGAAGATTGTGCACCACGATCTGACCGTCTCGCTAGAGAAGGTGCTGATGGGGCCCGAGCGCAAGACCCACGTGATGAACGCCGCTGAGAAGCAGATTGTGGCCTACCACGAGGCCGGCCACGCCATTGTGGCGCACATGCTACCCAATTGCCATCCGGTGAATAAGGTCTCAATCATCTCGCGCGGCCGAGCAGGTGGCTTCACCTGGACTCTGCCAGAGGATGATCGCCATCTTAACTCCGTGGCCGATTTCAAGGACGATCTGGCTCAGCTGGTAGGCGCGCGGTTTGCCGAGCAAATCGTCTTTGGCGACAGTGCCGTTACTACCGGCGCCTCAGATGACTTGCAGAAGGCCACCCAGCTGGCTCGCCACATGGTCATGGACTACGGCATGAGTGAGCGTCTGCCTAACCGCGTCTTTGGTTCGCAGAGCGACGCCGTTTTCCTAGGCCGGGAGCTGGGTGAGCAACGCAATTACTCAGAGGATGTGGCCAAGATTATCGACGAGGAAGTGGCTAAACTCATCAATGAAGCTGGCGACCGGGCCAAGAGCATTATTACCGGTAACCGCGACAAGCTGGATAAGATTGCGGCTAAGCTCATTAAAGATGAGGTGATTGATAAGGATGAGTTCCTAGAGCTAGTGGGCCCGCGTCCGGCTAAGCCGAGGAAGGCCGATCCGCGCGAAGCAAGGAGCGAAAATCAGGACATCGCGCCCGATATTAGCGGTAGTGCTACCGCGGCTTAAGGTAAAGGAGCGTCCATGGCAGAATCCCAGCAACAGCGCGAAGAGTTTCGAGTCACCGGCGAGCAACTGCTGGCCAAGGTAAAAGAGCTGATCAATGAAGGTAACGTTCGCCGCGTGATCATCAAAAATAAAGATGGTAAGACGCTGGTGGAACTGCCGCTCACCATTGGTGTGGTAGGCGCGGTGCTGGCGCCAACGCTGGCAGCGGTAGGCGCGATCGCCGCGCTGGTGACTGATTGCAGCATCATTGTGGAGCGCGATGCGCCTGGTGAGTAGCGGCCGAGAATGGTAAATCAAGCAAAGCAATTGCTCGGCCGGGCCAATAGCCGCCAAACGGTGGGTGCGGCCGCCATGGTGATCTCCGCCGCTTATCTGCTGAGCCGGCTGCTTGGTCTGCTGCGTGATCGTTTACTGGTTGGCCATTTTGGCAAAGGTCCGCTGCTTGATGCCTACAACGCCGCCTTCCGCCTGCCCGAAATTCTGTTTACCTTACTGGTATCGGGTGCTTTTGCAGTGGCGTTTATCCCTATTTTAAGCGAATATCTGGATAAGGACCGCCGCGAGGAGGCCTGGCGGGTGACGGCCACGCTGCTCAACCTGCTAGTGGTTGCGACCGTGGCTGGTGGTATTGTAGTGGCCATCTTTGCCGGGCCATTTATCACGCTATTAACGCCGGGTTTTGATCCGCAGCGGCATCAGCTGACTGTTGATCTAACGCGCATCATGCTCATCACGCCCATCTTATTTGCGATCTCGAGCGTGTTGGGTAGTGTGCAGCAAGCATTTAACCGCTTTATTATCTTCTCGCTCGCGGGCGTATTCTATAACCTTGGCATTATTGCCGGTATTATGTGGCTGGCACCGCGCTGGGGTGTGTATGGTGTGGCCTGGGGGGTGGTTATTGGGGTGGCACTGCAAGCATTGCTGCAGGGGCTGGGCCTGTTTGGCCTAGGTTTCCGCTATCGGCCGATTATGCACCTGCGTCTCAAGGGTGTGCGCCGTACCCTCATGCTCATGCTGCCGCGCAGTATCGATCAGGGTATCGATCAGATTAATTACGCCATAGAAACCGTGATTGGATCAACTCTGCCGCAGGGCTCCATTACGGCCTTTACGCTGGCTAATAACCTGAAAAACGTGCCCCTGGTGCTCATCGCTAGCTCTATTACCACGGCGGTATTCCCACGGCTGGCGGCCCGGGCGGCCAAGGGCGCGCGCGAAGAGCTGATTGAAACCTACGTGCAAACGGCGCGTCTTATTTTATTTTTGGCCATCCCAGCAGCTATCTTTGCCGTAGTGACTCGCGGTTATTTGGTTCGTCTGCTCTATGGCTTTGGTGATGCCGACACCGCCAACACACTGGGCTGGTTTGCCGGTACGATCGTATTTACGAGTTTGTTTATGCTCGTGTCGCGCATTTATTACGCCATGCAAGATACGCGCACACCACTGTATTTAAGCCTGGGTAGCATTCCGCTCAATATTTTGCTCAGCTTTGTGTTGTCGCGCCGGTATGGGGTGGTTGGCCTGGCCATGAGTGCCAGCATTGTGGCTTGTCTAGAAACGCTTGTGCTCATGGTTATTTTGCATCGGCGGCAAGGTGATTTCGGTGAACGCGTGGTCTGGCGGGGCGTCTGGCGGATGGTTCTGGCTGGTGCCGTCATGAGTATGGTTCTGTATTGGACGGTGACTCATTTGCTGCCGCTGTACGCGAACGACAAAGGCTTTATTGTGCTAGCACCTAAGTTTGCAGTACTGCTTGTTATTGGCGTAGTTTCCTACTTGGCGCCCAGTTATGCACTGCAGCTGAAGGAGTCCAATACCTTTGTGACTCGAATTAAAGAATTTATGGTGCGGTCGCTCAACTTAACGTAAAAGTCGGCCATAGCCCGTGAAGGCTATGGCCGATAGACCACGGCTAGCGCCGGCGGCTACCAAGCGAGGGAAGGCCGCCATTGAGAACCGGGGGAGCGGCCGAGTTGGCAAAGCTTGCTCGCTCGTAGCGGCGCCAATTATGCTGTGACCGAACGAGTTCGCGGAGCGCTTCCTCGACAACCTGCTCCACGGCTTGGTTCCGTTTAGCTGCGTTCATCTCCTGCAAGTCCAGGGGCCCTGGTGATTCCTGGGGAATGCCAGAAGCTAGGATTCGATCGGCCAGAATGGCCGGTTCCGGATCGTAAACATCGAACCAGTAGCTGAGACCGCCGCGCGGACCAATGATCACGAATACGATAATTCGCAGGTTCCCGGCTTCCAGTGCGACAATACGCCGACGTTCGCGCTTGATGATCTCACCCTTGGGCAACTCTTGCCAGAGTTCCTCAAAGAGGTATTCGATACGATCGTAGTCCACAGAGTCACCTCTCGGATGTGGGGCGCTACGAGTAGCTTATTATGGCATAATCTTGTTTATTACTCAAGTGTCTCTTATCAAGAACACCAAAAACCAGTATAATCAAGTATCGTGAATCAAGACTACACCCGAAATTTTTGCATAATCGCCCACATCGACCACGGCAAATCCACGCTGGCTGACCGCATGCTCGAGCTTACTGGCACGGTGGAGAAGCGCGCCATGCAGGCGCAGC